>DATGJK010000189.1:0-2194 GCA_035295245.1 Acidobacteriaceae bacterium | reverse complement strand
GAATCCTTTCGATTGAACTTTCGAAAATCAAAAAACGAGTCGAACAGGCCGGTGATGCTGAGCAGCAGCGGCGCGATTCCGGTCAGCGTCAGCACGCCGAGGATCACGTAAGCGAAGAGGACGCCGAAGAAACCGGCGCCGGCGGCCATCAGCAGCCAGCGGAAAATCGCCAGGCCCTGCAGCAGATACAAAAATGCGACGAGCGCCAGGACGTTCGCGCTCACGCGCTGCGCCAGGCCCGTTGCCAGCGGCGACAGACCGCCGGCGATGAACGCGAACAGCAGCCAGTCGGGCAGCGAGAAATTGCGAAACAGATACGGCGACGGCTCGGCCGGTTTCTTCCGGTCGAGGAGATTGCGCCACGTCCGCAGCCGGCCGAAGAGCACGAGGCTCATCACAAAGACGAGCACGACGTCGACCAGCAAAAAAGCCGGCAGACAGTACACGCCGATCTCCATCCATCGCCGCAGGAATCCCATCGCGTCGGCGGGAACGCCGGCATGCTCGTATTGCGTGATGAATTTCGCCGCGGTCACGCGTGTACTGGCCACCTGCTCGACGAACGGCGAGAAGCCGGTGCCCGCCTGCATCGCGATCTCCGTCGCGCCGAGGCCGATGGTGGCAAAAACGAGCGCGGTGACGAGAATGCGAGCGAAGGATTCGCCGCGCTCGACCATCGGCTGCACCACCATCGACGGCAGCGCAACGGCGAGAATCAGCGCGACGAGGTAGGCGACGCTCATGTGCGCGTCGGCGCTGGTGATCTGCGGCGCGTTCGCGCCCGCGACCACCAGCCCGCCCGCGAGCGCTGCGCCAATGAACAGCGAGAGCCACGCGATGCGCCGGCCGTTGCGGGCCGCGCACTGGAAAATCGCTGCAGGCAGAAACACGAACAGCGGTGACACGAGCATCACCGCGATCAGGATCGAATATCCCGTCGCGTGACGCACGATCCGGCCGAAGGAAGGGCCGGTGATCGCCGCCGGTTCGGTATGCAGCGAAGTCTCGGTCATCAGTCAGTGGCGAATGGAAGCAGCGCGGCGATGCGCGCGCGCTTGATCGCGTTCTGGAGCTTGCGCTGATGCAGCGCGCAGGTTCCGGAGATCCGGCGCGGCAGAATCTTTCCGCGCTCCGGAATGAACTGCTGCAGCGTCTTCACATCCTTGAAATCGATGTATTCGATCTTCTCGACGCAGAACTTGCAGACGCGCTTGCGGCGATAGAAGAACTTCTTCTTGCCGCCCTGCTGTCCACCCGCGCCTCCACGGCCGCCCTGTTCGCGGCCGCCCTCGCGGGGGCCTCTCGATTGTGTCATTGCCATCGTCGTTCTCCTTTACTCGCCCGCCGGCAGCTCGGGCTCGGCGGCGGGAGCCGGCGCAGCCTCGGCCGCAGCCGGGAATGCCGGAGCGGGACGGATGCGCTCTTTCTTCGGATTGCGTTTCGCCAGCTTCTCGGCCCGCTTGTGGTCGAGGTCCGTGCGCACGATCATGTGCCGCAGAATGTTTTCCGCATTCCGCAGACGCCGATCCAGCTCGGACAACGAGCCGTCGGTGTCGAAGACGAACAGGTGGTAGTTGCCTTCGTTGAATTTCTGGATGGGATACGCGAGACGGCGCCGGCCCCACGCTTCTTCGTGCGTGAGCTTCGCGCCTGTCCCTTCGCCGACGCGCTTGAACTCGGTGATCAGCGCCGTCGCCTCTTCCTCCGCAACCTGCGGAGAAAGAATGAACAGGACTTCATAAGTCCTCATACATCCTCCTTCTGGCCTAGCGGATCCCGCGGTGGCGGGATCAAGGAGCTGGCAGATTTTCCAATGAGTTGCCGGGGCACCGGTGACCGGTTTCCCGTGCTGGCAACCGGCAACTGGGAAGCGGCAACGTTTATTTCAACGGAAGCTTCAGCAGGTCGCTCGTCCCGTCGCCGTACACGACCGTGACCACCACTCCTTTCTCGTCGTAAAGCAGCGTGATCCGGGTGCCGTCCGGCTGCGTCAGGATGTCCTGATGCTTTCCATCAGCCGTGGTGCCGCTGCTGATCACGTGAGTGTCGCTCTTGGGCGGCGTGACCTTGCCCGTGGTATCGGGGCAGTACGGGCCGTCGGACGTGATCCGCTCCGAGCTGCGCACGACATTCGCTCCTTCATGCGGCGCGGAACAGGTCTGCTGCAGGACCACGGTCGTTTTGTAGTATTAGA
>DATGJK010000188.1:0-8395 GCA_035295245.1 Acidobacteriaceae bacterium | reverse complement strand
GAGCGTTCTCAATCTGACTCCCAATGGAAGCGAGGGGTCGATCTGGATGGCCGGTGCGGGACTGGCGGCGGACAGCAGCGGCAACATCTATTTCCTCGACGCGAATGGGACGTTCGAGTCTGCGCTCGACGCCAATGGGTTTCCCGCTCAGCAGGATTTCGGCAACGCGTTCCTGAAGGTTTCCACCAGCGGCGGAAAGTTGGCGGTGGCCGACTACTTCGCAGCGCACAACACGGTGGCGGAGTCGCGGGCCGACGAGGACCTGGGATCCGGCGGTGCGCTCGTGCTGCCGGATGTTCAGGACGGCTCGGGCAATGTGCTTCATCTGGCTGTCGGTGCCGGTAAGGATGGAATCTTTTACGTGGTGAACCGCGACTCCATGGGGAAATTTAATCCGCAAAGTGACAGCGCGATTTATCAGGAGATCACCGGCGGGGCCGAGGTTTTCTCCATGCCGGCGTACTTCAACAACACGCTGTATTACGGTGCGGTGGGAGATAGCCTGAAGGCGTGGCGGATCAGTAATGGGCGCTTCGCTTCGAGTCCGAGTGGGCAGACCGCGACGAATTTCGGATATCCCGGGAGCACGCCCGCCGTCAGCGCCAACGGGACCGCCAACGGAATTGTCTGGGCGGTGGAGAACGCTTCCCCGGCCGTGCTGCACGCGTACAACGCCGCTACGCTGACGGAACTCTACAACAGCAACCAGGCGGCGAATGGGCGCGACCACTTCGGTAAGGACAACAAGTTTATTACGCCGATCATCGTGAACGGCAAGGTGTTTGTGGGGACGCCGAGCGGGATCGCGGAGTTCGGCCTGCTTCAGTAGCGCCGGCTCAGAAGCCCATGATGTTGTAGCCGCTGTCGACGTAGATGGTTTCGCCGGTTACGCCGCTGGCAAGATCGGAGGCGAGGTATACAGCTGTCTTGCCGACCTCTTCCTGCTCTGTATTGCGGTGCAGGGGCGCGCGGTCGGCGTGGTACTTCAGCATCTCGCCCAGCGAACTGATGCCGCGCGCGGCCAGCGTGCGGATGGGGCCCGCGGAGATCGCGTTGACACGCACGTTCTGCTTGCCCAGATCCCAGGCGAGATAGCGGACGGTCGCCTCCAGCGCGGCCTTGGCCACTCCCATGACCTTGTAATGCGGCACGACCTTCTCGGCGCCAAAGTAGCTGAGCGTGATCACCGATCCGCCTTCGGTCATCAGCGGAGCGGCCCCGCGGCAGAGCGCGATGAGGGAGTACACGCTGACGTCGTGAGCGATGCGAAAGCCATTGCGCGTGGTCTGCAGGAAATCATTCTTCAGGTCTTCGGGAGGAGCGAAGGCGATGCAGTGCACCAGAACATCGAGTTTGCCGTAACGCTCCTTCATCTGCGCGAAGACCTGCTCGATTTCAGCATCGTTCGATACATCGCACTGGAAGGGCTCAGCGCCGGGCAAATCGAGGATCAGACCTTCGGCTTCGGCCTTCATGCGCTCGTTTTGATAGCTGATGGCCAGCTTCGCGCCCGCTTCGTGCAGCTTCTGCGCGATGCCCCATGCGATGCTGCGCTTGTTCGCCAGGCCGAAGACCGCTGCCACCTTACCTTCCAGATTCAGCATGCTGTGGTTCACTCCCGATCCATTCCGTGGCCATTGTAAATGTCAACCGCACGCGCATCGGGCCTGAGCCTGATCGTACGGCTGCGGAGTTCCGCTCGCCGGCCGGTAATAACGCCGCTCGGGATGTGCGCACGCCAGGCAGAGCTTTTGTCCATCGCGGACAACGAAGCGGTCGTAGTTGACTCCCTCGCCGCACGCAGCGCATGCGATGCGCTCGCCTTTGTAGCCGGGCATCTCGCCCGGCGAGAGCTCGACCTCGACCCACTGCTCGCCGAAGAGGTCGGCATCATCCATCTCGCGATAGGCCTTCATCTGCTGCTGGTTCTTGTTCTCGATCTGCGGGTAGAGCTCGCGTGCTTTTTGCTTCGAGGACTCCAGAGCGACGATGCGAATCGCTTTGCCGCTGCTCAGGTCGACGAAGGTCGCCGCCATCTTGCCCCAGTCGCGAAACTTGAGCGCGCGTTTGCCGAGACGGCATCCGGTCACGACACCAATGGCATCGGTCGCGCAGCGGTCGATTTCGATGAAAGTGACCAGCCGCTTGCGGTCGCGGCAGCGCGGCTCATCGATGTCAAGGCGGCGGCATCCGAGCATGGCCATGCGCACGCCGAGCACTTGTCCAGCGCAGAGATGCCCGTGCGCCTGCTCTGCATCGCGCAGCAATTCATCCAGAGATTCCATACAGCCATGCTACGGCGCGGGGCTATTCGTTGTCGCTGGTGTCGCCCTCTTCAACCAGAACCGCCGAGGTCCCCACCAAGTCGAAACTCACGGGTTCGGCGCCGTTTGCCTGGAAGGTCACCTTCAGCGGATCGCGCTGCCAAACTGCCGGCGCGCACACCGGCGCTGGATGATCCGCCGGATCCCAGGCCTCCAGTTTCTTCGCCAGCAGCGGACGGCGCGCCGCCAGCTGCGCGACCACGGCATAGACCTGTTTCCCGCTGGTGTTCACGCCGCAGTAGGCCGCGTAATCGCGGAACCACACCACTTCGGAAACCGCCGGATCGAAGTCGGGCAAGTGCAGCGCCGTCACCTTACCGTTTTCGCGATCGATCAGCAGCCATGGTCCGCGCTGCCAGACCCAGTGTGCGGCGTGATCGCCGGGCAGGAAATCGTTGAGCCGCACGGCGCGGCGCACGGTGAAGCTGCGCTCGGTGACATCATGGGCCTCGCCGGTGGTCCACTCCTTCACCTTGCCGTCGACGACCAGCGGCCGGACCCTGAGATCTTTTTCATCTTTTTTGGCGCTCGCGGGATCACCCTGCAACGAATACGGCTCATGCCGCACCGCTCCCAGGCCGACGGTATGCCCTTTGGCTGCGCACAGACTCACCTGGGGTGTGGCCAGAGCCAGGGCAAGCACACAAATTGTCGGGGAGTTCATAGTTGCAGGTTATGCAGAGGAACGGGACCCGCAACAGATCACATACGTAATGGACTAATGACCAGCGGAGCCGCCGAGAGGCGCTGTGACAGAGGCGGTCGTTACGGCATGCTGCGGAGCCTGTCCGTTGACCGGACGCCCGCTCACGTACGAGTAAACAAACCAGCCCACTCCGACCAGTAAGACCAAGAGAAAACAAACACCCATCCAACGCAGCCGCAGATCCGCACGACTATCTTTGAGGGGACGCGAGGCCTTCACGTTGTTGGCAAATTCAATCCAGCCATTATCCGGGTTGTTGATCCCCTGGGACCGGCTGGCTTCAAGAAAGCGATCGACCCAGGATTGTTCGTCCAGACCAACGGCACGAACATAGCCGCGCACGATGCCTTTGGCCAGGATGCCACCCGGAAGGACCTGAAACTGATCGTTTTCCAGCGCTGCCAGGTACCGGGTGACGATTTTTGTTGTACCGCTGATGGTCTCAAGGTCAATCCCTCGAGACATCCGCTCCTTACGTAATTCCTCGCCGAAATGACCCAATAGAGGCCTCCTTTCGGATGGGGGGTTGAGGCTGTACACGAAAACTTACGCCTGGTAACCATCCGTCGTCAAAGGAAAAATGAATTAAGTGCCTTATTTTCCACAGACCTACGCGGTCACCAAAGTAACCGAGTCGTTGGCGGGTCAATAACTCACCCGTTAATACCATCGCCGCGCTTCCGGTGCATTTTCATAGGCTTAGTCGGCACGGATTCGGCGGAGCCGCAATCGCTTTCTGCACCCGGCGCGGTGCAGTTTCGCTTTGCTACTCTGAAATAGGACTGGATTTCAACAAAGCAGATGAACAAGCTCGTTGTCGGTAACATCATCTATCGTCCGGTTCGGTCCGCCATCAGCGTGCTGGCCGTCGCGATTGAAGTGATCATGATCCTGTCGATCGTGGCGATTATGGTCGGCATGGTGCAGAGCGCGGCGAAACAGACCAGCGGCATCGGCGCGGACATCATTGTGCAGCCTCCCGGCGCCAGCTTCATCAGCGCCGTAGGCGGAGCTCCGGTTCCGGCAAAGGTGGCGACGGTGCTGGCCAAAATGCCGCACGTCGAGGTGGCCTCGCCGGTGGCGATCCAGCTGAACGTCAGTAAATCGGTGCAGTCGGTGTACGGCATCGACTACGCCAGCTTCAACGCCCTGCGGCCGTTTAACTACCTGTCAGGCGGCCCTTTTACAGGTCCGGATTCCGCGATCGTCGACGACCTGTACGCCCGCGCCAATCATTTGAGCGCCGGCTCGTCACTGAACCTGAACAATCGCAACTACCACGTCACCGGCATTGTCGAGCACGGCAAGGGAAGCCGGATCTTCATGCCCATTGATACGGTCAGCGCGCAGATGGGCTCGCCCGGCAATGCCACCATCTTTTACCTGCGCAGCGACGACCCGAAGAACGAGCAGACGATCATCAACGAGATTCAAAGTGTTCCCACGCTCAGCACCTATAAGGCGCAGACGCTCTCCGAGTGGATGTCGATGATGACTCCCGAGCACCTGCCGGGGTTTAACATCGCGCTGCGCGTCGTTATTTTCATCGCGGTGATCGTTGGATTCCTCGTGATCTTCCAGTCGATGTACACGGCGGTGATGGAGCGCACGCGGGAGATCGGCATCCTGAAGTCGCTGGGCTCCTCGAAGCTCTACATCATGAACCTGGTGCTGCGCGAGGCGGTGCTGGTGGCGGTAGTGGGCATCCTGCTTGGGATCGGGCTGACCGAGGTGCTCAAAATAGCCGTGTCTGCAAAGTTTCCGACCATTCCGTTCTTTGTCACCAACACTCTGCGAGCCCAGGGTGCGGCGATTGCGCTGGTCGGATCGGTGCTGGGCGCCCTCTACCCGGCATGGAAAGCCGCCAGTAAAGATCCCATCGACGCGCTGGCCTACGAATAGGATTCGCCGTCGAGTCGGATGCGCTTCGCGCATTCAGCGATAAGCAGCTACTTCCGACCTTCCCGCTTCTGAGCTACGGCCAAACCCCGCGGTGTAGGCATCAGGATCACCGAAATCAGTCCTTGCTCCTCCAGGCGCAGCGCCGCGTTGCGGACGGTACCCGGATGGGAGCTGGCGTCGTGCATCAGGATCAGCCCGTTCGCGCTGATCTGCGGCAGGAAACGCCGGACTTCCTGCTCGCGGATGTCGAGGTCGCTGTCGCTGAAGAAGAGATCGATCTGCCCCGGAACGTCCAGCTGGAGGCTCGAGCCGTTGCGCAGGTCGATCCACTCCGCCAGCCCCGACGCGGCGACTTTCTCCTGCGCCTTGGCAAAGACCACGGGATCGAACTCGCAGCTCACGATGCGCCCGAAGCCATTCTGCCGCAGGCCTTCCGCCATCCAGACGGTGCTCACGCCGAGGAATGAGCCGGTTTCGACGATCAGGTTCGGCTTGACGGTCGTGACCAGGGTGCGCAGGAATTCCAGGACCTCCGCCTCGGCGGTCATGGAGTCGTACATGTGCCAGCGTTCCGGATGCGGGCACTCCGGCGTGGCGCGGTGATATTCGGGCAGCAGAGCGCCCTGGGCGCGCTCGGCCTGCAGCATGATTTTGTGTTCCTGCTTGAGCTTTTTGCGGAAGAGTCGCAATCGGTACCTGCGCTGAATTTCGGATGAGGTCGCATCCTGATTATAGAAACGCAGCGTTCATCGGGCAGAGCTATCATCCTTGCTGAACCAGAGCGGCGTTCCGCCGCGTCTGACAGGAAGGAGGACAACATGAGCCCTGCCAGGCTGCTGATGATCGTCGGCGATTTTGCCGAGGACTACGAGACGATGGTGCCGTTTCAGGCTCTGCAGATGGTCGGCCACACCGTCGATGCCGTTTGCCCGGGCAAGAAAGCCGGCCAGTCGGTGCGCACTGCGATCCACGACTTCGAAGGCGACCAGACCTACACCGAGAAGCGCGGGCACAACTTCACTCTGAACGCGACTTTTTCCGAAATCCGGCCAGAAGATTATGACGGCCTTGTGCTGCCGGGGGGCCGCGCTCCGGAATACCTGCGGCTTGATCCAAAGGTGCTGGAGATGGTCCGCCACTTTGCCCGGGAGAACAAGCCCATTGCGGCCATTTGCCATGCCGCGCAGATCCTCTCGGCGGCCGGAGTCGTGAAGGGCAGGAAGGTGAGCTGTTATCCAGCTTGCTCGCCGGAGGTGGAAATGGCCGGCGGATCGTTTGCATCCTGTGAGATGACGGAAGCCGTGGTGGACGGCAATCTGGTAACGGCGCCGGCGTGGCCGGCGCATCCGCAGTGGCTGGCTAAGTTTCTCGGCGTGCTGGATCAGCATCGGGTGGTGCGTCCGGAGCTGGCGGCCACGGCCTGAAGTGCCGGCGAGATTGAGCCGGGCTGGAAACCGTATCCAGTTCGGCTCAATTGCCGACGATTTCACCGAAAAGACCATTGACTGCCTGATCATCCCGGGCTACTCTGCAGGCAACTCGACCCTTGGCGCCGAAAGCCAACTCGAATCCCGGGACCCCTCTGAGGCATCCAACCAGTGTGGGTTTCCAGGTGTCGTGCCCGGCGCCAATCCGTTTCACAATCCACAACTACCCGCGTGGCCTGCACCCAGCCACGACCGGAGGTCCTTTCCTCGCCTGATGAGAAAACATCTCGAGATCACGCCCAATCTTGAGCCCCTCTTTGGGACCCGCGACGAAAACCTGAGACTGATGGAGGACGCCCTCCACGCGCACATCGACCTGCAGTCGGAGGCGGTGCTGGTGGAAGGCTCGGAGGACGCCATTGCGCGCGTCGAGCGCATCTTCCAGGACTACGAAGCGCTGCGACGACAGGGAATCCTGCTGCAGAATGGCGAGCTGAACGGCATGCTGCGCCTGGTAACAGCGGATCCCGCCGTCTCGCTGCGCAGCCTGGTGGAGAGCGGACGCCAGCGCTCTGCCGGCATCAAGCGGATGGTGCAGCCGCGGTCGCTCAACCAGCGGAGGTACGTCGAGGCCATCGAGCAAAACGATATGGTGTTCGGCATCGGTCCGGCGGGCACGGGCAAAACCTATCTCGCCGTGGCGATGGCCGCCTCGGCGCTACTGGCCAAGAAAGTCAGCCGCATCGTGCTGGTGCGTCCGGCGGTCGAAGCGGGTGAGCGGCTCGGCTTTTTGCCCGGCACGCTGCAGGAGAAGGTGGATCCCTATCTCCGGCCGCTGTACGACGCGCTGTACGACCTGATGGAGCCGGAGCGCGTGGACAAGATGCTGGAGCGGAATGTCATCGAGATTGCGCCCCTGGCGTTCATGCGCGGGCGCACGCTCAACGACTCGTTCATCATCATGGACGAGGCGCAGAACACTACCAGCGAACAGATGAAGATGTTCCTGACGCGCATGGGCAACAACGCCAAGGCGGTCATCACGGGCGACATCACGCAGATCGATCTGCCCAACCCGCGCAAGTCGGGGCTGGTGGAGGCGACGAATATTCTCGATGGCGTAGATGGGATTTCGTTCGTGCGCTTCGAAGACGGCGACGTGGTGCGGCATCACCTGGTGCAGCGGATCATCCGCGCCTACGAAGGCTTCGGGCGCGCTCAGCAGGAACTTCCGCTGGCCATGGACGAGGCCGGCGAGGTGCGCGTCTCGCAACAGCCGCAGTAGAAGCAACTGCTTACGACGGCCCCAATTCGGCTGCTCAAAAACTGAGCGAACCGGATTGGGGCCGTTTCGTTTTGGTGGAAACTTTGCCGCTCTTCTGCGCGATACAATCAACCATCGATGGCTTACCAGGTCCTTGCCCGAAAATACCGACCCCAGCGCTTCTCCGACGTGGCCGGGCAGGAACACGTGACGCGCACGCTGCTGAATGCGCTCAGCCAGGGGCGCATCGCCCACGGATACATTTTTTCCGGGCATCGCGGCATCGGGAAGACGACGATCGCACGCATTTTGGCGCAGGCTCTGAACTGCCGCACTGCGGTCGGCACTCCGGAGCGTCCGACGCAGGAGCCCTGCGGCGTGTGCGATTCGTGCACGGAAATTCGCGCCGGCAACTCCGTTGATGTGCTCGAGATCGACGCGGCGACCAACCGCGGCATCGACGAGGTCCGCGAACTGCGCGAAGCGGCCCGTTACCGCCCGGCGCGCGACAAGTACAAGATCTGGATCCTCGACGAAGCTCACCAGATCACCGACGCCGCCTTCAACGCGCTGCTGAAAACCCTGGAAGAGCCGCCGGACCACGTCATCTTTATGATGGCGACCACGCAGCCTGAGGACATTCCGCAGACCATCCGGTCGCGGTGCCAGCATTTCAGCTTCCACGCCGTCAAATTCGACGACATCCTCGCGCAGCTGCGCACCATCGCGACGCAGGAAGAGATCGATGCTGAAGATGCCGCGCTCTCGCTGC
>DATGJK010000187.1:0-17042 GCA_035295245.1 Acidobacteriaceae bacterium | reverse complement strand
CCGCCCAGGATAAGAGCCATCCGCGCGATGGACCAGCGAGCATTCGAGCGACCCCTGGGGACCTGGATTCGACGGAAGTTGATTGTATCGTTCCGCTATTTCAGCGGGAAGATTCGCCTGCCGGCCGATGGTGTCGCGCTGCGCGTTCACGCGCTCGCGGAAATCAGCCTTGCGGGACCAGGGCTCGTCATTGGCGGGCTTTGCGCCGAAGAAGTCCAGGTCGAGGTCGATACGAACAGGGTGGCCGGCAATGCGCAGGTTCTCGAAGCGCGTGCCCAGGAAGGTGATATCGGGGATCGATCCCTTGCGAGGGTGCTCCGTGGAAACCTGCGCCACGACGCGATCCGCAGTGACCACGTCGAGGATGTTGAAGCCTTCGAGAACCGCCGTGGCCAGGGTCACGTAGCCGTGTCCCGGCTTGCGGTCGGGATTCCCCGCGACCTGAGTGTAAGCGGCGCGGAAGGAGACGATGCCCTCCAGACGGTACGCGCAGGCGTGCTGCGACAGGTAGCCTCCGGCAGCGGGTAAATCTACGAACGCCTGCGGTTGGATTGCGGCGCGAACAGGCAGGTGCAGATCGCCTTCGAGGGCGAAGGCGCGCGCATCGTAAATATGCTCATAAGGATTGGAATCGCCAGCCATGCCTGGGTGCGCTCACTTTCCATCGAGAGTCGTACTACTGAGCGAAGCGGACATCCAGAACGCGCCGGTCGAGCTGATTCCGGCTGCCCTCTGCGGTGTTTCCCGAAATAGTAAGCGTATACAACCCTGGCTGCAAACCCATTCCTGGAACGAGAAGCGAGAGTGTTTGCTGGCCGCCCTGCGTTGCGGACACCGGGACAGTTTCTGTCCAGAACTGCTTTCCCTGCGCATCCTGGAGCGCGAAAGTGAACGAAGAGTACGCCGCCGCCGTATCGGGAACATCGATCAGAAGCACGGCTCCCGAATGGGGATCGGCGATCACAGACAGAGGCGCGCCATCCCTGGTCCCCACGTGCAGCGTGGTCCACGGCGCCAGTCGCGGCTGACGGGCGGCAGAGCGGAGTGAAGGAATGGTGGCGACGTTCTGGTATCCAACAACGAGCAAAAGGGCTGCGAATGCAGGCAGCGCAAACGCGGGCTTCCACCAGGAGAACCAGCCGGGCCGCGCAGAAACAGGCTTCAGGCGAGCAACTGCCGGAGAGTGGACCGGCGCCCCCAGCTGACGCTTCGCTTCGTCGATGAGAGCCGCGCTCGCGCGCACGTCGAGGGCACATTCCTGGCACTCGAAGAAGTGCTCCTCAAAGGCATCGCGCATTTCACTGGACAACTCGCCCAGGAGGTATCGTTCGGTCGCCATTAAGCGGACTGCGTCGCTATGATCCATCCGCGGACCTCCTGTGCCGGACTGAGTACGGCAATGATTGTTCCGCTCTTACCACGTCAGCCTTGGTCTGGCCCATCCGTTTCATATATTCGCTTCTGAAGCTTTGCTTCGCACGGAACAGAAGCACCCGCAGGTATTCCCCGTCGACGCCCAGGTCGCGGCAGACTTCTTCCCGATCCCTCTCTTCGAGGAAGATTGCCTTGAGCAATGTGCGATCGCGCGGCGGCAGACTGGTGAGGATTTCGCTCACTTTGTCTTTGAGTTGCCGTGCGGCGACGACATCGTCGACGCCGGCGCTCGCCGATGGAAGCTCCGGCTGGTCATCGCCATCGAGTGACTGCTGGCGTGAGGATGAGCGGTAATGCTCGAACAGCACGTGATTGCAGACCGTGTTGACAAAAGCGCCGAGCCGCTCCGGCTGGCGCAGTCCCTTCTCTTTGCGAAGGGTTGAAAAAACACGGGCGAAGGTCTCCTGGCGCACATCCTCCTGTGCCTGCCGCGACTGCAGCCGCGAGCGGACCTTCAGGTGAATCAGCTCTGTGAAATAGCCGACGAAATGTTCCTGCACACGAAGGTCCCCCGCGCAGAGCGCTTCGATGTAATCGGCATCGAACGTCTCAAATTGCAAGCGGTTCCTCGCAGGTGAAAGAGGCCGCAAGTATAACACCGGGCTCTTGCGCGGAGACGCCTGAACGTGACCCATGGATGCTGGACGCAGACGTTGCGGCTCGGGAGTATTCCTCGCACTAAATAACGCACTGCGGCCGTAAGAGCTCATAGCATTTTCCTTACGAGCTGCGGCCGGTGAAGGACTCTTTCGAGCAACCACGCACCGCCGGAGGCGACCTGGAAATGAAGCAGCAAACCGAACCAGCCGCTGGCCACCCAAATCGACCAGGGAACCGAGAGAACCAGGCAGAAGTAACAAAAACAATGGATCCAGCGCATCGGAGCATCGCAAACTGGCCGTGCCGCTATGGAATCCGCTTTCATACCGAGCCTTCCAGAAAGGAGTGCAACAGGAACCGTCTGCAGCCATAGTGCGCAGGACGGGCGCGGCGTTTCATTGATGCGCAAATCTGTTTTTGGGCGGATTTTTCCCGAACGTGTTGCGCGGAGTTTCCGGAAAATGCTTCCTCAGGCCGCGGCGGCTGACCGGCATGGAGCGGCCGCCCGGGACAGCGAAAATCCCTGCGTCGCGACACGCTCAACATGCCAAAAGTCCTTGTACCGCTCTTCGCCGCGCAGCATGTCAATGGTCTGCACGCCCTCATTCGCCGCATGCTCGATCGCCATTGCGCACAGCAGCGTACCCGGGCTCAGATCCGCGTGCCGGGTCGAGTACGCGGTCAGATAGAAATACTCTTTCCGCTCGGCGCGCCCCGGCAATCCCGACGGATCGACAATGGCGTAGAGCGTACCGATCGGCTCATCGTCCAGCCACAGACAGTGCAGGCGCAGCATCCCTGCTGCGAGCAGCAGCGGCATGGACTCCTGGTGCCAGGCGACCATGCGGCGGTCGGCGAGAACGCCGCGCTCGTTGCGCGCCTCCCAGCGCTCCGTATGCAGCTGCTTCAGCGTGTCGAAATAGTCCAGATAATTGCTTTCATCCGCCATCGTGAACCGCAGCTCGCCCTGCGCCTGCGCCCGGTTCCGGTAGTAGCGCACGTTGTGGCGAATCTTTGTGGGCAACTGCGCCATGGGGACAGCGCGGACGCGCGCACAGCCCTCCGACTCAAACCGTGTCGCGTTGCCGCTGCCTTCGAGCGCAGAATACAGCTTCGATTCCCGCCGCAGCTGCGACACCGTGATCGCATCCCACTCCGGCTCCGCACACAGCCGCGCCATGGCCGTGCGCACATGCTGCACGCTGCACTCCGGAGCAAATACCCCGTCGAGATAGTCCGTCGTGCCGACTCCAAGAAGCAGACACTGCCGCATTCCGGTGCGCCAGTCGCGGTAGATGTAGAACGGCAGCAGTCCGATGAGTTCCCCCTGCCGGCGAATCGTGAGCGCCCGCAGCTCGCCGCCAAATTGGCGCCACCATGGCAGCAGCCACTCCGGGCTCTGGAACGGCGTCGCACACGGATCGCGCTCCCACAGCGCTTTCCACTCCGGCTCGAGCGCCGCCAGCTGCTCCTCCCGCCGCAGGACCTCTTCTTCGACCCGATCAGGCATACTGCATCCTTCTCGATCTGCTCCCCGTCATCGATTCGTACAGTCCTAAATACTGCCGCACCATCCTCTGCTTCGAGAACCTCCGCTCCGCCGCCGCCCGGCACCTTGACCGCGAAATCGTATCCACCTTCCCGATGGCTTCGGCCATGCCTTGCACATCGTCGACCAGAAAGCCCGTGACTCCATCCTCGACGATTTCAGGCAGCGCTCCGGACCGATACGCAATCACCGGAGTCCCCGCGGCCAAAGCCTCCATGGCCACCAGGCTGCTGGTCTCCGGCGCTCGCGTCGGATGCAGCACACACTTTGCTCTGCTCAGCAAATCACGCTTCTCGTCCGGTCGCAGGCTTTCAAGGAAGCGGTGCTGGGGGCGGGAACTCCGTTCATTCGACGCCAGCACCGGAGCAATTTTCTCCGCAAAATAAGCCTGATGTTCGCGATATGGAAAGGTGTGTCCACCGATCAGCACGGGAATACCGGCCATCGTGCCGGCAGCCAGCGCCTCATGCTGGTTCTTCTCCGGGCAAATCCGGCCCAGCACCAGAGCAAAATTTTCGCGCGGTCCGGAATTCCACTGCTCCGGAATGGCGACGCCGTTCTCCACCACAACCACATCACTGCGCCCCGCGAGGGCCGCCGGCCACTTCGACCGCTGGGATTCGGATACGCAGACGAACCGCGCTCGCTCACGCCATCTCTCCAGCGCCCCCGGCGCATACCATCCCAGCGGCAGATGCAGCGTCACCACAATCGGAATGTCCTCGGGCAGATCATAGGCATCGAAATCCATTCCATGCAGGTGCACCACATCAACCCGGCCCGAGCGCAGAGCGCGCTGGACCGCATTGCGGGAGTGCCGCGGCACCTCGCGCCGAACGGCTTCATCCACAGTTCCAGCCAGCGGCAGGGGAAAAGAAAACAGCTGCCCCTTCGTCCGCGAGCCTTCGCAGGCCACCACGAGCGACTGGTGCCCAGCCTCAGAGAGTGCCTCGTCCAGATCCGTCAGAATCTTCTCCGCGCCGCCTACTGCATGAGGACCTACGGCGGCAAAGGCAAAGGCGACGCTGAGGACCGTCAGTTGCATCAGGCTGTTCCCTTCCCCTGCAGCGTTTCCAGCGCTTCACGCACGAGCCGGCAGAATCGCTCGCTGGTGATTCCCCATGGATGCTCGTCATAGAGCACCGGGCCGGCATGCGGCGGCTTCCCGAAGTCATAAGGGGGTGCGATCCGAAATCGTTCGCTCTCCAGCCGGAACTGCGCCAGCACCTGCTTCTGGGTCACGAAGCATTCGATCAGCGCCTGCTTGCGTTCCCTCTCTGGCGGCGACAGCGAGTAGACGACTTCCTCCATCCGCTCCGGACGCCGCAGGAACACTCCGGTCACCATTCCTCTGGCCCCACGGTGGTAAAAGGTTCCCTCCAGAACCGCAGGCATCCTGTAGCCCTGAGCCCGGCGCAGGGCCAATGCGCGATGCACCGCGAACGCGCACGCATCGTGGTCCGGATGCCCTCCCTCATACGGATGCGTGAACACAATCTCCGGTTCGATTCGCTCGATTCTGCGGCAGACCTCAAGCGCGAGTTCTGCCAGGTGCAGACTGGCTTGCTGATCGGGAATTTCCAGGCATTCCCTTGGAGCATTCGCAATGCCCGCCCGGGCCAGCGCCTGCCGGAATTCCGCCCAGCGCGCGTCCTTATACTCTGCCAGAGTCGCGAACCCATGCGCGCGGCTGTCCCGCTCGTCGCGCGGCGCGCCGTCGGTCACGTGGAGAAAATGAGCATTCCCAAAACGCCCCATGCGGGCGCCAATCGCAATCACTTCATCATCCGGGTGCGCAAACACCAGCAGCGACTTCGGCATTTCCGCCGCAGCGCCTTCCGGAGCAGTGCCTCGGGTCAGCAGCGACACACCTGCACTCCAGCGTTTCCCAAGGGAATAAGTTCTTTCTGAACACATGTTGGGATGCCGAATCCGATGCGGATGGGTGCCGGCCTCGGTTACGGAATCGATTCCAGGACCAAAATTGCGGGACGCACGTACCTGGGCGCCGTGTAGAAAAAGAAAGTGATGAGCACCGTTCGCGCCATGCCCGGTGGCTGGGTCGACCGCCGTTCCGTTCCTCGCGGCGCAAACGGCCGCGGCTTGTGCCGCTGGTGCTCGCTCGAAGTTCCTCGCGGACGCTTCACCTTCTGCTCCGAGTATTGCGTGCACGAGTGGAAGCTGCGCTCGCAACCCGCTTACCTGCGCGAACACGTGCATCTCCGCGATCGCGGCATCTGCGCGGTCTGCGGCACCGATGCGGTAGCGGCGCTGCGACAGCTCCGCCGCTCCCGCGGATCACGCCGCCGGCAGCTGTTGCAGCACTGGGGCCTCCGCAGCCTCTATCGCCGAAGCCTCTGGGACGCCGATCACATCGTCCCTGTCAGCGAGGGTGGAGGCGAATGCGACCTCGACAACATCCGTACTCTCTGCCTGCGCTGCCACCGGGCGGTGACGGCTGAACTCCGCGAGCGCAGCCGCCGCAGCGGAAAAGCATTCTCCTGAGCCGAGCGCAGCTTAAGCCGCTACGGCCGTACTCACCTCGTTCAGTTCTCGACGATCCTGCTCGGTGAGCCGAAGTTCTGTCGCTGCGACCAGGTCGTCCAGATGCTGATCGCTCGTCGCGCTGGCGATTGGAGCCGTGACTCCCGGTTGTGCCAGCAACCAGGCAAGCGCCACCTGGGCCGCGGTTGCGTTATGACGCGCAGCGACGTCATGCAGCGCGTCGACTACCGCAAAGCCATGGTCGTTGAAGTACTTCTTCACCATGCCACCGCGCGCCGCGCCCGATGTGTCGCTCCCCCGCCGGTATTTTCCGGTCAAAAATCCCGCAGCCAGCGAGAAATAGGGAATCACGCCCAGTTCATACTTCTTCACGACCGGCAGCAGATCCCTCTCGAACGTGGCGCGCTCCAGCAGGTTGTAATGCGGCTGGATCGAAACGTACTCCGCCCATCCCTTTTCCCGGCTCAGGTCGATGGCCTTCGCCAGGCGCGCGCCCACGTAGTTCGACGCGCCGATGTACCGCACTTTCCCCGACTGCACCAGCTTGTTGAATGCGCCCAGCGTTTCCTCCTGGCGGATCAGCTCGTCATCGCTGTGCGCCTGATACAGATCGATATAGTCCGTCTGCAGCCGCCGCAGTGAGGCCTCGACTGCCTCCTCGATGTATTTCCCGCTCAATCCCTTCTTCCCGTCGCCCATGTCCATGCCGACCTTCGTTGCCAGGATCACATCCTTCCGTTTCCCGCTGCGGGCAAACCACTTGCCGATGATGGATTCCGACTCGCCGCCCCGATGCCCCGGAGCCCAGCGCGAGTAAACATCTGCCGTATCAATAAAGTTCAGCCCGAGGTCTACGGCACGGTCGAGTTGCCGCAGGCTCTCGTCTTCGTTCAGAGTCCATCCGTAGACATTGCCGCCGAGCATGATCGGAGGCACCTCGGGGCCAAGACGGCCGAGCCTTCTTTTCTGCATCGCAAGTCTCCCTGTAATTCGTAGGATGCCACCCATGTTGTCTCGGGAACAGGTGTGCCGAGGCCGAGATTCAAATGATCGCAGAATGACGACCGTGTTTTCAGGTGCCCAGGGTATGCAACATTTCGCGCATGCAACCGGATAACTCACGTGAACGGAGCATGAATTTTGGCGACCGGCGTGAAGGCGAGTCAACTGGATTTCACTCCGTGTCATCGAAACAGGTATGTGGAGAATTTCGGCACTCCTCTGGTCGATCGTGGAGTGGTGTGAGGAGCGCGTCGCCCGGCGCCGCATCCTTTACTGCCTGGAGCAGCAACGCCACGTCCGAGGTTCCTCCGTTGCCGATCGCTTCTTCGCTGCATTCAACAGCAGGATGCGAGGAACGCTGGCCTTTGTCTTCCTGTTGCTGGCAGGGCGGCGTTGAGGCCTTCTCGCCGCGGCATTCATACGCGACTGGGCAATTCCTAAAAACAAAATGACCCCCCATGCGGAGGGTCATCGTTAGGCCAGCGCTGTTGCCGCTCAGATATCCAGGTTCTTCACGTCGAGTGCGTTGTCCTCGATGAACTTACGCCGTGCATCCACGTCCTCGCCCATGAGCGTCGTGAAAATGGTCTCGGTCTCGGCAATGTCCTCGAGCTTCACGCTGAGCAGCGTCCGCCGCTCGGGATCCATGGTGGTCTCCCACAGCTGCGACGCCGTCATCTCGCCCAGACCTTTGTAGCGCTGCACCTGGTAGTCGCGCCGGCCCTGCTCGATGACGTACTCGAACAGCTCCCGCGGAGTCTGCTTCTCCACCGGCTCCTGGCTCTTGCCGCCGCGTTTCGTGCCCGGTGCGGCCGCCTTGCCCACCTGCGCATCCGCTCCCTCGGGCGCTGACTCCACGCCCTCGGGCTCCTCGGCCTCTGCTGCCGCCGCAGTTGCCTTCCCGGCATACTCGACGACGAACGGCGGCTCCAGCATTTCTTTGATCTGCGCGTGCTTCGACATCATCTGCCGGTACTCCGGTGTTGAGGCCAGCAGCCAGTCGATCCTGCGCTCCGCGCCCTGCGCGTCGCTGAAGCTCAGAGACCACGTCCGATGCTCCTCGTCCTGCACCGGCTTGCTCAGCGCCTTGAACTGGTATTTCTTCTCGATCTTTGCCAGATCCTTATAGAGCGCTTCGAGCTTGCTCACGTTCTCGAAATCGCCGCGCCGGATCAACTCGTGTTTCGCCAGCAGGTTGGTCACTTCCTCGTTGCGCAGCCGCTTGTTCACTTTGTCGAAGAAACCCAGGTATTCGTTCAGCTGGCCCATGAACTTCGTCAGCGCCGCACCTTCCAGCTTGGCCGCGCCTTCACCGTAGCGAATGATCATGCCCTCGGCGGCGCGCTTCACCATCACGCGCACGAACTCGCGCTCGTCCTTGATGTACTGCTCGAACTTGCCCTTCTTGATCTTGAACAGCGGCGGTTGAGCAATATAGACATTGCTCCGCTTGATCAACTCGTTCATATGCCGGAAGAAGAAGGTCAACAGCAGCGTGCGAATGTGCGATCCGTCCACGTCGGCGTCGGTCATCAGGATGATCTTGCCGTAGCGCAGCTTCGTCGCGTCGAAGTCGTCCTTGCCGATGCCCGTTCCGAGCGCGGTGATCATGGCGCGGATTTCCTCATGGCCCAGCATCTTGTCGTAGCGGGCCTTCTCCACGTTCAGGATCTTGCCCTTGAGCGGCAGAATCGCCTGGAACTTGCGGTCGCGTCCCTGTTTCGCCGTTCCGCCGGCGCTCTCGCCCTCGACCAGATACAGCTCGCAGCGATCCGGATCGCGTTCGCTGCAGTCGGCCAGTTTGCCGGGCAGGCCTCCGCCGTCGAGCGCGCCCTTGCGTCGCGTCAGATCGCGCGCTTTCCGCGCTGCTTCTCGCGCCCGCGCTGCTTCGATGGCCTTGTTGATGATCTTCCGTGCAACCGGCGGATTCTGCTCCAGGAAGCCGCCCAGCCGCTCATTCACCAGCGCCTGCACCGTCCCCGCGATATCCGAATTCAGCTTGCCCTTGGTCTGGCCTTCGAACTGCGGCTGCGGCAGCTTCACGCTGATCACCGCCACCAGGCCTTCGCGGACGTCGTCGCCGGTCAGGTTCTCCTTCACATCCTTAAAGAGTCCCAGCTGCTGCCCGATGTAGTTGATCGTTCTCGTCAGCGCGGTGCGGAAGCCGGACAGATGCGTGCCGCCATCCACCGTATTGATGTTGTTTGCGAAGCAGAAGACCGTTTCCGAGTAGCCGTCGTTGTACTGCAGCGCGATCTCCATGTCCACGCCGTCGCGCAGCCCTTCCATTACGATCGGCTTGTCGTGCAGCACGGATTTACCGCGGTTCAGATGCTTGATGAACTCCGCGATGCCACCGGCGTATTTGAACTCCGTCCGCTTCGACTCGCCGGTCTTCGCATCGGTCACCCGCTCATCCGTCAGCGTGATCGTCAGCCCCTTGTTCAGGAAGGCCAGCTCGCGCAGCCGCTGCGCCAGAGTGTCGTAGTTGTACTCGGTCGTAGAAAAGATCGACCTGTCCGGCAGGAAATGGATCTTCGTGCCCAGCTTCTTCGACGTGCCGGTCACCTTCAGCTTCGAAGTTGGAATCCCGCGCGCGTAACTCTGCTCGTAGGTATGGCTGGCCTCGCCCGGTTTTTCGGGCCGCCAGATCTCCACCTCGAATTCCTCGCTCAACGCGTTGACGCAGCTTACGCCGACGCCGTGCAGCCCACCGGAAACCTTGTAGTTCGACGTGTCGAACTTACCTCCGGCGTGCAGTTTGGTCAGCACCACCTGGACCGCCGGCATCTTCTCGCCGTTGTCCAGCGTCATCTCGTCCACGGGAATGCCGCGCCCGTCGTCGACCACGGTGATGGAGTTGTCGTCGTGGATGGTGACGTCGATCTTCGTCGCATACCCCGCCAGCGCTTCGTCCACCGAGTTGTCCACGACCTCGTAGACGAGGTGGTGCAATCCCATTTCGCCTGTCGAACCGATGTACATTGCCGGCCGGAGACGGACGGCTTCGAGGCCCTCGAGCACCTTGATGTTCTCGCCCGTATACGAGCCGTTACCGTTACCATTGCCGTTCGCGTTCAAAGGGATTGCGCTTTCAGTGGGGGTCAATTCTTTGGTCGCCATGCAACTCCGGTGAGATTCAGGAATCCTCGTCTTCAGCCCGTGCCTTCTTCGTGCCGGGGAGGGCGCTCCCGATCGGAAAAAACTCTAGAAATACGAAGGCTTTACGCGCTCCGCTTCCATCTTTATTTTAGCATCCCGGAGCTCCCTCCGGCTGCACCAGAACAGGTGCAAAACCGGGTACCAAACCCCTTCATTTCGTCACATTTCTGAGCCTGTTTCTGCTCCCCTGAGCCCTGCCGGCACGTCTGAATCCCAGGCGCCAGCGGCCGTCGAAAAATTTCGTTAAAATTTAAAGAGGTTCGACCATCCCCTGGTCCCGTAATTCCCCAGATCGATAGAGAAATCCAGCAGCAGTTTTTGGAGGCAAATGTGACGTTCCGCAGAGTTTCCACTCTGGTAGCCGCGGCCTTTACTCTGATTTTGGCCGCATTGATCCTGACCGTTGCTGTCCCCCCTGCTCAGGCTCAGTCCACCTCAACGATACAGGGCACGGTCACGGACCAAAGCGGTGCCGTGGTCCCCAACGCCACGGTGAAAGTTACCAACACAAACACCAGCGACACCCGGACCGTCCAGACCGACAGCGCCGGGAATTATCAGGTTCCCTCGCTCATCCCAGGCACCTATAACGTAACCGTCAGCGCGAACGGGATGCAGACCCGCCAGCTCACCGGCGTCACGCTCAATGTCAATGTCACCGCTACGGAAAACGTGGCGCTGTCCGTCGGGTCCACGCAGCAGGTGATCACCGTTCAGGGCACCGCGCCCGTCGTCGATACCTCCAGCATCACCATCGGCCAGGTCGTAGATCAGAAGACCGTCCAGCAGGCTCCGCTCAACGGCCGCCACTTCGTCGACCTTGGCACGTTGATTCCCGGCTCTGTGACCGCGCCCGCCAACGGATTCCTCACCCAGCCCATCCGCGGCCAGGGTGCGCTCGCCTTCGATACTGCCGGCCAGCGTGAAGACACTGTGAACTTCATGATCAACGGCATCAATCTGAACGACATGGTGCAGAACCAGATCACGTTCCAGCCAACCATCAACACGGTCGGCGAATTCAAGGCCGACAATTCCACGTTCTCCGCCGACTACGGCCGCTCGTCCGGCTCCATCGTGAATATCGCAACGCGCTCCGGGACGAACGCTTTCCACGGCGAAGCCTACGACTATGTCCGCAACCAGTTCTTCGATGCCCGCAATTACTTCAACCCGCAGTTCACGGTGACGGGGACGCATGTTCGCCAGTCGCAGTTCATCCGCAACCAGTTCGGCGGGGACTTCGGCGGACCCATCTGGCGGAACCACACCTTCTTCTTTCTCAGCTACGAAGCGACGCGCCAGCGCCAGGGAATAACCGTAAACGCCGGTGTTCCCCCGAAAGGATCCGTCGGCGTCGACTCCACCATCAACAAGCTTCTCGCCCTGCTCCCACCGCCTAACTCCGGCTCAAATTTCCTGGGATCCAGCAGCGCGCTTGCCACCATCGACCAGGGCACCGTCGATATCCTTCACCAGTTCGGCGCCAATGACCATCTTCACGGCTACTACGCGATCCAAAAGGACTCCCGCAATGAGCCGCTCGCGCCGACGGTGGCCGACACGATTCCCGGTTATGGCGACGCTCGCCCCGCGACGCGCCAGTTGCTCACCGTGGTGGAGACCCACACATTCGGCTCCAACAAGGTCAATGAAGCGCGCATCGGGCTGAACCGCATCCTCATCACCTTCACGCCGAGCTTCAAAGCCAACCCCACCACCTACGGCATCAGCAACGGCATCAACAGCAACGTCGGCCTGCCGCAGATTACCGTCACGAATCTCCTCCTCACCTTTGGTGGACCTTCCGGCGAGCCTCAGGGCCGCGGCGACACCCTCGGCGTACTCTCCGACACCTTCAGCTTGCTGAAAGGCAATCACTCCTTCCGCTTTGGCGGCGAGTACCGCCGTTTCATCAACTCCAATTTCACCGGTGACACCAGCAGCTTCACCTTCCAGAACCTCACGGCGTTTCTGAACGATGAGCCGACTGCCTTCACGGTAACTCCGGGCACGCGTCCCAGCCGCATCTTCACCAGCGCCGTCGGAGGGTTTGTCGTCGATTCATGGAAGGTTCGCCCCAACCTCACCGCCGAGCTCGGCCTCCGCTTTGAGTGGAACGGGAGCCCGACCGAAGGCAAGAATCGCATGGTTTTCTTTGAGCCTTCCAGCGACTCGCTCGTTCAGGCCACCACCAACGGTCTCAGTCGTCTCGCTTACAAACAGAACTACCTCTGGGAACCGCGCCTCGGCCTCGCCTGGGATCTCAATGGCAAGGGCACGACCGTCGTCCATCTCGACTACGGAATCCTTTACAACCAGCCGGAGACGAACCTGGTCACCGGGCTCGCCACCAATCCTCCGTTCGCTGTTCCTGTGTCCGTCCAGCTCAGCACGCCCAGCCCCGCTCTCACCATGCAGAACGCCTTCACCTCCGCGGCTGCAGCCGGGACCGTCGCGCCCTACAACGTGGCGCCGAACTTCAGGAACCCGCAGGTACAGAGCTATAACCTCATGATCCAGCACCAGCTCTCGAACACCATGGGCCTGCAGATCGGCTATGTCGGCTCCAAGAGCACGCATCTGCAGATGTATCTGAACGAGAACCAGCCCACCAACGGTGTTCGTCCGTTCGCAAAACTCTCAGCGTCGAGTCCCATCTTTCCCGGAAAGACGCTGGGCAACATCCTGACCAGCACCAGCGCGGGCAACGGAAACTACAACGCGCTCTGGAGCACGCTGAACAAGAACTTCGGCGCCAACCTCCAGTTCAGCACCTCCTATACCTGGAGCAAGGCGCTCGATTACAACTCGTACAACCTGGCTTCCACGACCTACGGCACGCCGCAGGACAGCTTTAACCCGCGTGGAGATTACGGTCCGGCCGACTTCGACGTCCGCGATCGCTGGGTGTTCAGCGGCGTCTATACAGCGCCCTTCAAAGGCAATCGCCTCGATCGGGGATGGGTGTTCTCCACCATCACCTCACTGCAGACCGGCAATCCCTTCACGGTTCACACAAGCCAGGCGAACAACGGAGTCGCGGGTCTGACTCGGCCGAATGTAAACGGTCCGATCCACTATGAGTACCTCCGCGCCGGCAACAACATCCAGTACATACCGCAGGCTGTCTGCAATGCACTGGCCAGCGGGTGCGTCTGGTCCAGTCCCGGTGCGGGATTCGGGAACGAGTGGCGCGGCGAGTACAGCGGCCCCGGCTTCGAAGACGTCGACCTCGCCGTCGAGAAGGACACCAACATCACCGAGCACGTTTCCTTCCAGCTTCGCACCGACGCGTTCAATATCATTAACCACCCCAACTTCGGCCAGCCGGCCTCGACGTTTACTCCAGGCGGCGCTGTCGGCACCTTCGGCCAGCTCACTTCTACGCGCTTCCCGGTCGGCGACTTTGGCTCATCGCGCCAGTTGCAAGTCTCCGGCAAGATCGTCTTCTAACCGCTGCAGAAATCTGCAAAACAAGAAGGGATCGCTCCGCGCGATCCCTTTTGTTGTCTGCGACTGCCACAGCGCTGATACCGGTCTCGCAGCGCCCGGTATCCCTCGTGGAAACCGCGCCGGTATTCCTCGCGGAGATCAGGCGGCACCAGCCCGCGCCAAAGGAGCGCGCCCAGCGCCCCTAAAAAATCTTCCCCCGCACCGTAACTTTCTGCGCCTCGCCGGCGAACCTGCATGTAACCGTCGCACTTTCGATCCCGCCAGGCATTTTTTGCGGATCACCAGCCGGCGGCACCTATCCCTAAGTCGGAGAGAACTATGAAGGCTATTCGCTCCCTCGGCACGGTCGCTATCCTCTGCGCAGCCGTCCTCGCCGCCGCAGCACAAAGCGATTCGAAAAACCTGATCGTCACCGCATCGAATACGTCCCCGAACAACGTGCTGGTCTACGACACCTCCGGCCGGCTTCTCGACACGATCGCAACCGGCGGTAATGGCGGAGTGAGCGGCAATGCCGGCGGCATCGCCACGGCCGGCAACCGCGTCGCCGTCGTGAACTTCGCATCGCAGAACATCTCGGTGCTCAGGCGCACCGACGCCGGACTCCATCTCGACCAGGTAATCCCCGCAGCCTCCAGCCCGGTCAGCGTTGCCTTCGGACACGGCCACCTCTATATCCTGGGCACGACCACCATCGAGTCGCACCCCACGGATCATTACGCCGTCGCTCCCGGAGCCGATGGCCTTGCAACGCTGCTGAAGGCCGATGGATCCGCAGCCCAGGTCGGAGTGCTCGAAAATCAGCTCATCGCGACGGAGAAGAGCAACACGATTGAGACGGTGAATCTCGCCGGCGACGGTGCGGTCAGCGGCGCGCCGTCGCTCGTCAGCAATATTCCCAGCAACGTGAACGCGCCCTTTGGCCTCATTACGCGCGACAACCAGGCGTACGTCACCATCGCGCACGCCAACGAGATCAGCCTGGTGCGCCACGACAGCGTCATCACCACAACGGGATCCGGCACCCAGAGCGCTCCCTGCTGGCTGGCCCTCGATGGGCCCTGGCTCTTCTCTGCTAACTCGCCCAGCATGAGCCTCTCGCGCTACCTCGTCTACGGCAGTCAAATTGTGCAGGTGGTCCCGGTCGCAGCGTCGTTCAACGGAGCGCCCACGGATATCGCCTATCGCTCCGGGTGGCTCGCCGCCATTGACGGCTCCGGCGCTGTCAGTCACCTCTCCATCTTTCGCGTGGACTGGGACGGCAATCTCATTCGGCAGAGCCAGGCCATCATCAACGCTCCCGCGAATGGAGTTGTGGTGATCGGCGACGACGACTAACGCGGTTTTCTCCGGCGTGAACTCTGTCGCCCCGGAGCCTCCTCTTGCCGGGGCTTCGTTGGCCACAGGTTCACGCTGGTTTCCGCCAACGCTGTATGCTGGTCCCCATCGCCCCGTCAGCAACTGTGCGACAACCTCCGCACCTGTCCGCCGCGAGATCGCCCGGCCCGGCTCCGATGCCGGATCTGGAATCGCTGATGTGTGGCTATCAACAGGCAGACGAGGCCGCGGCGCAACTCTTCATTGAGCGCGTCAGCCCACTGCTGCTGCGGTATTTTCTCGTACAGCCGAACAACCGGAGGTTTGCCGACGATCTGCTGCAGGACACATGGATGCGCATTCACAAGGCTCGCCACACCTGGCGGCGCGGAGAACCGGTTCTTCCGTGGATCTTCGCGATTGCCCGCTACACCTCGCTGGATTCCTGGCGCAAGTCGCGCCGCCTCGAGTCACGCGAAATCCAGGTAGAAGAATTGCCGGAGCGCTCCGCCTCCACATCTTCCAGCCGCGCGCCCGATCTTGATGCCATGCTGGCGGTCTTGCCCGCAAGCCAACGTGAAGTCATTCTGTTGCTCAAGGTCTCCGGCCTGAGCATTGAGGAAGTAGCGCGCGCCACCGCATCCACCGCCGGATCCGTCCGCCAGAAAGCGCATCGCGCGTATCGCACGTTGCGCGCGCTGCTCAGGGGAAAAAACGTTGAAGCCTGATCCCATCGACGATTTCCTGGCGAAGGCAGCCGCGCCGCCGCCCGATGCGGCGACCGTCCGTGCCGGGGTGGAGCGCGCCCAGAGCGCAGTGCTCGGGGACCTCCGTCCCGTTCGTCCACTCGGCTCTCCCGTGCGATCGGCACTGTTGTTCCTGGCGGCATTTGCCGCAATCGCCGTACTGGCCGGCCTTATTCTCGGACCTCATGGCTTCCATGTCCTCTCTGCGCTCCAGCGTGTGCTCATCTTCTCCGCGCTCTGCGTCGCGGCAGCCGTCGCTGCCCTCGCCTGCACGCGCGCCATGCGTCCCGCTTCGGGAGCCTCCCTCTCATTCCCATCGCTCCTGCTCGCCGCAGTCGGCTTCCCGGTCCTGTTCGCGTTCCTGTTCGCCGGTTACAACACGCTCCACTTCGTCCACGAGGGAATTCCCTGCCTCGTCGCTGGCCTGTGCGTCTCCATTCCCACATGCCTGCTGTTACTTCCTCTCCTGCGCCGCGGATTCGTCCTGGACCGCCGCCAGGCCGCACTCGCCTGCGGCACGTTGGCTGGTCTCGCCGGGCTGGCGATGCTCGAGATCCACTGCCCCAACCTGAGAGCCATTCACGTCATGGTTTGGCACGTCGCCGTGGTCCTCGTGAGTGCAGTTCTCGCCTGGGCCATCGCCCGCCTTGCCTGGTGACCGAAACTGCTCCGGTCTTTCCTCCGATGCGACAATAAAAGGACATGGAGTTTGTCGACCTTCGAGCCCAGTATCAGCGCCTCAAGCCTCGTATCGATGCCCGCATTCAGACGGTCCTCGACCACGGCCGTTTCATTCTTGGTCCCGAGGTGCAGGAACTGGAGCAGCGCCTCGCAGCCCGGGTTGGCGCGCGCCACTGCATCGGCTGCGCCAGCGGCACCGATGCGCTGCTGCTGGCGATGATGGCGCTCGGCATCGGCCCCAACGACGAAGTCATCACAACTCCCTTCACCTTCTTTGCCACAGCCGAGATGATCACCCTGCTCGGAGCCCGGCCTGTGTTCGTCGACATCGATCCGCTCACCTGGAATATCGACCCTGCCGGCATCGAAGCCGCGATCACGCCGCGGACGCGCGCCATCCTGCCGGTTAGCCTGTATGGCCAGCCCGCTGAGATGGATGCCATCAACGCCGCAAGTCACGGCATTCCCGTGGTCGAGGATGCCGCCCAGAGCTTCGGCGCGCTGTACAAGGGCCGCCACTCCGGCAATCTGTCCACCATTGGCTGCACCAGCTTTTTCCCCTCCAAGCCGCTCGGCGCTTACGGGGACGG
>DATGJK010000186.1:0-3893 GCA_035295245.1 Acidobacteriaceae bacterium | reverse complement strand
GGAGGATAGAAAAATGTTTGCAACAGCAACCGTTCAGGACAATGCCTATGATGTCGCCCTGACCAACTTCGACGCGGCCGCCGATGCGCTCGAGCTCAGCCAGGACATTCGGGAAATGATCAAGTATCCCGAGCGCGTGCTCACCGTCAGCGTGCCCGTCCGCATGGACACCGGCCACATCCACCGCTTCGAGGCCTACCGCGTGCAGCACAGCTCCGTGCGCGGCCCGTCCAAGGGCGGCATCCGCTATCATCCGCAGGTCACCCTCGATGAGGTCAAGGCGCTCGCCACGTGGATGACGTGGAAATGCGCGGTCGTCAACATCCCCTTCGGCGGCGCCAAAGGCGGCGTCACCTGCGATCCCAAACATATGTCGATCGGCGAACTGGAACGCATGACGCGCCGCTATACCAGCGCCATCCTGCCCATCATCGGCCCTGAGCAGGACATTCCCGCCCCCGACGTCTACACCAACCCGCAAACCATGGCCTGGATGATGGACACCTACAGCATGACGAAGGGCTATGCCATTCCTGGCGTCGTCACCGGCAAGCCCATCAGCCTCGGCGGCTCGCTGGGCCGAAACGAAGCCACGGGCCGGGGCGTCTTCTACACCGTGCAGAGCGCCTGCGAGCACCTCGGCCTGCCGCTCCAGGGCGCGCGCGTCGTTGTGCAGGGCTTCGGCAATGCCGGATCCATCGCCGCCCAGCTTCTGTACGAGTCGGGAGCCATCGTCATCGCGGTCAGTGACTCCAGCGCCTGCGTCTACAATCCCAAAGGCCTGAACGTCCGCGAGCTGATTCACATGAAGACGCTGACCGGACACGTCGGCGGCTTCCCGGACAGCGAGGCCATCGAGCCCAGCGAATTGCTGTCGCTGCGCTGCGATATTCTCGTTCCCGCGGCGCTGGAAAACACGGTTCACGGCGGGAATGCATCCTCCGTCAGCGCGAAGATCGTCGCCGAAGCCGCCAATGGCCCGGTGACGCCGGCTGCGGATCACATCCTCGAAGACAAAGGCGTGTTCGTCATTCCCGACATTCTCTGCAATGCCGGAGGCGTCACCGTCTCCTACTTCGAGTGGGTGCAGGACGAGCAGCACCTCTTCTGGGAAGCGCAGGATGTCTACAACCGCCTCGAGCGCGTCATGAAAACGTCCTTCCGCGATGTGCTGAAGATCCACACCGAACGCAAGGTCTCGATGCGCATCGCCGCGAACATGCTGGGTATAGGCCGGGTGGCCGAGGCTGTGCAGATCCGCGGTATTTACCCGTAACCGTCAGCCGGGCCGGAGAGCTCGCGCCCTGGAGGCCGGCGCGAGCTCCCCCCAGGACTAAGGCTCTCGCTAGTCGTCGTCCGGCAAGCCCGTGGGCCGTTCGATCAGTAACCGCTCCACGGTCACGCGGGTTGGAATGACGGTAAACGGCTTCACCTGCTGGCGATAATCGAAGCAGTCCGACAGATCGCCGGCTTTCGCATCCCGTGCGTTCAGGCTCGGCAATTTGAAATTCTTCTCGATGTACGTCAGAAGGCTCGCCGTTTCGACGGCCTGGTGCGAAACGTGCCCGTGTTTGGCATAGGGCGAAACCACAATCAGCGGCACCCGGAACCCTGGCCCCATTTTGTCGAGCGCGTCCGGAGCCACATGGTCGTACCAGCCTCCCCAGTCATCCCAGGTGATGAGAATGGCCGTCGAGTCCCAGAATTTGCTGGCGCCAATCGCGTTCACCACAGAAGCCACCCAGTCCGGACCCTCGCTGCTGTTGTTCCCGGGGTGGTCCGAATGCGAATTGTCGGGAACAACCCACGTCACATGCGCCAGGTGCCCGGCGGCAATATCCTTCAGCACCGTTGTTTGTGGCGTAATGATCTTGCTGTCCCAATCCTGGCCATAGAAGATATGCCGGATCGCTTCGAACCCGGTGAAGGAGGAGCGGTCGCCAGGCGCAGTCGGCGCGTAATACCGCCAACTGATGCCCGCCTCGTCCAGCACATCAGCCATGGTCCGATAATCAAAACAAGGAAACGGGCCCGGCAAGTCCGTTCCGTTCGGCCCAACCAGTGGCACAGTCGTGCCCGCAGGCGCGTCACATCCCCAGGGCAACGAGCTGGGAGATTCCGCCGCTCCTCCCGACTGGCCGGCGATCATGTACTGATGTGCCGGGAAACTCGGCCCGGTGTTGGACTGGAACATCCTGTCGGATAGCGTGTAATTCCTCGCCAAATTCCAGTACGCGGCTACATCGCTGCGTCGCACATAGGAATAAGGGAAGGTGGGATCCGGCGTCCCGGTATCGGCGAAGCCGTCCATTTTGCCGTGATCCCATGCCCTCCACCACGCGACATGGTGGTGCGGGAGATCCATCGTTTCCGCCAGCGGTACGGCCTTCAGCGGGATCTGAACCCCATTGCTCATGCCGCTTTGGGCTGAATCAGCGCCCGGAAATCCGTTGAACAGGTTGTCGAAGCTGCGGTTCTCCTGCATGATGACGACAACATGCTGGATCGGCGTAGTAGCCGGCACTGTGCCGTCTGCCGCTCCGCCCCAGGACACGCCAAAGCAGCCCACAGCCATGCTTCCCACCACACCCATGGCGGCGCATGCCAATACGGCCGCTGCTTGTCCCTGGAACTTCTTCAGCCCCTGCAGCATGACGGTTCCCTGAGATGCATGATTCCTGCATCATGCCACGCTGGCTGGAGATCTTTCGATCAATTTCGTACCTTGTGCGCGAACCCAAAGTAATCGCCGTTTCGGCTCCACATCGGCGCGATCAGCTCCTGGATTCAGGCTTCGGCCAGAGCGAGGATTAGTGCGATTCAGCCGAACGACCCGCCAGACGCCGAAAAAACTCCCGGATCCGCCTGCGCAACAGGTAGCCAATGCCGGCGAGCGTCGAGCCGGCCGCCTGGATCAACAGGAGCCCCGATCCCGGATCGATGTAGGCGTGCAGCGGCTGCGCAGTCGCCACCAGCACGACAAATACCCATACTCCGCAAACAGCAAAGTAAATCCCACTCCACAGCCAACGTGAGAACATCCCAGCTCCTGTTTTTGATGAACTACAAAAATTATCGATGAGCGGTAACCAAAGGCGCACCCAAAGTCAGCAAGTTCAGATTCCGAGGTAACAGCTCCACAGGACTGTCATTGTCCGGATTCAGGCCGAATCTCCTCGTTTCCAGCGAGCGTGATCTTGTCAGAACCAAGAAGCGCCGCCAGCTGGGCTTCATTTTCAATGTGTCTGTTCAATATCGCGGCGATGATCTCGTGCTCTTCCAGCTCCGGCACCTGTGTGTGAACCTCCGCACCCTTCGCCTGGTCCGGGAAGTGGATGAGGAATACCGGACGCGGATCGAAGGACCCATGGCTGACCTCCTCTTCCTCCTTCGTCCAGGCGGGGCCGTTCTCCCACAGCGGCACACGCCACGAATGATCCGAAGAGACCACAACGGTGGTTCGATCGGCTTCCGCACTCGCCGCAATCTCCTGCATCAGTTCCCCCAGCGTGTCATCGGCCAGCGTCAGATTGTCCAGGTAATTCCCCCCGGCTCTCAGCCGGTGACTGCGCCGGTCGTAGATCCCTGGTGGATGAGGAACCGGCAGATGCAGAAAGACAAAATGGATCTGCTGGTTCTGAATCAGGCCTCTCGCGCTGCTCATCAGGCTGAGATAGTCCGCGATGTTGTGGCGACGGTCTGTCTGTCTGTAGGTCGGTTGGGCCAGCCCCACTCTGGCCAGTAGATACTCCGGCAGCACGAGCGCGTTTGCAGTGACGGATTGGCTCGAGGCGCCAATCGTTTCCATCGGAGTTGAGCCTGCGCGCCAGGAACATTCGGCCAGTACCGAAGCAAAGTCCCGGCAATACGGATTCCACCAGCCCGCCACGCCT
>DATGJK010000185.1:0-5787 GCA_035295245.1 Acidobacteriaceae bacterium | reverse complement strand
GACGGCGGCGGAAAGGCCCGCGATGCCGCCGCCGATGATGACGATTTTCTTTGTCTGGCTTGTCATTGTGCTGCTCCGCTGTGAAGTTGTGGCATCAGGGTGACTGCCCAGGCGCGAATCGCTTCCCAATCCCGCGCATCGCTGGCCGGCACGGACCGGAGCGTCCATTTCCATGGAAATCCAAGCCGGGACGGATCCCACCGGCCGCCGAAGACGGCCTCGACATGCGGATGAAACCAGGGAAGCTTCGCCAGCTCTTTATCGAGCTGCTTTCGGGCGGCCGCCCATTGCTTCTCGTCCTTGTCGACCGGTCCGAGGACGAAGAGAGCCACCGGCATGTGGCTCAGAGCCTCGCGATGGAGCTTGAGAAAGCGCCGCGCGTCCCGATGCAGACGGCCCACATACAGCGCGCAGCCAAGGACCAGCGCATCCACGCCATCCAGATTTTCGACGCGATCCAGAGGTCGTTCATCCACAGGGACACCTTCGCTGCGCAGAACTTCTGCGATGGCGTGCGCCACTTCTGCCGTCGATCCGTAACGCGTTACCCAGGAGATCATCACCGAACCGGACATCGCAGCCCTCCCGAACAAGCACAGAAAACATGCTCGATTCGACCGAGAACATGTCACGATCTGCGCCTGGCGTCTGTGCCTGCCGTCACAGGATGGCGGCGGATTGCCAGAATTCATTGCGTTTCAACTCGATCGCGCTTCTCTTATCGCGAATCGGTTGTGATCCCATGAACCGAGGGCTTCAGCTCCGATCCGCGGCAATCCACGCCGCTGCATTCAGCCGCATCCCAACCAATGAATCCTTTTTTGGAGGATCCTGGCGGGCAAAGGCCGGCATTAATTGGGAGAGCTCACGATGGCAGCGGAACCGATGAGAGTACTGGCAGGCGCTGAAGTTACGCAGAAGATGCAGCGCTTCGCCATGCAATTTGCGGCGGAGAAGGCGGCGTAAACGCGTTGCTTACCGGATGAAGTGCAGAATGATCTGGTTCGTGGCTAGGGCGCCGAGATAAGCCAGCACGCCCATGTACGTGAACTGCAGCGCCGGCCAGCGCCAGCTGTTCGTCTCGCGCCGCACGATGGCCAGCGTCGAGGTGCACTGCATTGCGAAGGCGAAGAAGATCACCAGCGCCATGGCCCCGCCGAGCGTGAGATCGTGGCGCAGAGCCGCCTGCAGGCCCAGCGACTGGGTTGCCGGATCGGCTCCATAGAGCGTGCCCAGCGTGCCCACAATGACTTCGCGGGCGACAACCGACGTCAGCAATCCAATCCCAATTTTCCAGTTGAAGCCCAGCGGACGGATCGCCGGTTCGATGAACTGGCCAAGCCGTCCAATAAGGCTCGTCTCCAGCGTTGCGTGGAAGGGGACATGGCTCAGCACCCACAGCACCAGCGTGACCGCCAGAATCACGGTGCCTGCCTGGCGCAGGAAGACCTTGCCGCGATCGACCAGCCGCAGGCTCAGCGAGCGCACCGTGGGCAGGCGATATTGCGGCAGCTCCAGAATGAATGGCGCCGACGAGGCTTTCAGGATCGAAGATTTCAGCAGGCGCGCCGTCCCCAGCGCCGCCAGGAAGCCGAGCACGTAAAGCGAGAGCATCACCGCCGCGCGCATGCCAAGCAGGTCGCCGAGCAGCGGCTTGTTGGGAATGAACGCCGCAATCATCAGCATGTAAATGGGCAGCCGCGCCGAGCAGGTCATGAACGGCGCGACAAGAATGGTCGCGAAGCGGTCGCGCTTGTTCTCGATGGTCCGCGTCGCCATGATGGCCGGCACCGCGCAGGCATACGCCGAAAGCAGCGGGATGAATGCTTTGCCGTTCAGCCCGATGGATCGCATCACGCGGTCGGCGATCAGCGCAGCGCGGGCGAGGTAGCCAGAGTCCTCCAGCACTCCGATGAAAAGGAACAGCAGCAGAATCTGGGGCAGGAAAACCAGAACCGAAGCGACGCCGCGCCACACGCCATCGATGGCCAGCGACTCGAGCCATCCATGGCCGAGCAGCGGAGCGACCCGATCGCCAAACGCGTTCAGTACATCGCTGAAAGCATCCGAGAGCGGCTGGCCGATGGAGAAGACTACCTGGAAAACGGCGAAGACAACGGTCAGGAAAATCAATGGTCCCCAGACGCGATGCAGCAGCACGTGATCGATGGCTTTCGTCGTCTGGTTTGAAACGGGAGCCTTGTACTTGGTACGCGTACTGATGCCGGTCGCCCACTGACGGTAGGAACGCGGGTTGCCGACGACGGGCAGTTCAATGGTCGTAGCCGAAGGTGGCGCGTCAGGCTCAGCCTTGCGATTCAGAAAATGATTGATGGCATCGAGACCGGTGCCACGGGTGGCGCTGATCTTCGCAACAGGAACGCCCATTTCGCGCGCGAGCGCCAGGCTATCGATATGGCCGCCGCGAGCCTCCATGAGGTCGCTCATGTTGAGGAGCACCAGCGTAGGCAGGCCAAGCGACAGGACCGGAGCGGCCAGCATCAGCTGGCGGCGCAGGTGCAGCGAGTCAAGGACCAGCAGAATCGCGTCCGGAGCCGGCGTGCCGGGCATTTCGCCATGCAGCACATCCACGGCGACCCGAGCATCCTCGGAATAGGTATCAAGGCCGTAAATCCCGGGCAGGTCGATGAGCGTGAGGTCGGGTCGCCCGATGCCGTTCAGTTTGCCAACGCGCTGCTCGACGGTGACGCCGGGATAATTCGCGACCTTTTGCCGCAGGCCGGTGAGACGGTTGAACAGGGTGGATTTCCCGGAATTCGGCGGTCCAACCAGGACCACATTGCGGATGCGGCCTGCGACACGCGGCTCGACCGGCAAATCGACGGTTTGCGTGTTGCAGCAGGCGTTCATTTCGACTCGTACTCCCGAACCCGGATGCCGCGGGCTGTGTCGCGCCGCAAGGCAACCTCAAAGCCGTCAATGGAGTAGACGGTGGGGTCGCCGGCTGGGGCGCGGCGAACGACGGTGATTCTCGCTTCGGGGATGAAGCCCATATGCATCAGATGGTGCTGAATCTCGCCGGGCAAATCGAGCGATTCGACGACGCCCGTGGTTCCAATGGCCAATTCGCTCAGGAGACTCAACTTCCATGTTCCGGACAGCTCGAGGTCGTCCTCTGTCTCGGCTCCAAAAATCGATAATAGCGCAATTGCGACCATTTTGCTCCTATATTGCGAAGGATAGCGAGCCAGCAGCCGGCACGCGGTGATATATGTCACACAAGCAACAGGAGTTGAGAGGGTTGCAGTAGCCGGAAAACCCCAGTGGCCAAGCGTTTACGGCTGCTGCTGCAGGAATCGAATCAGGTCCGCGCGCTCCTGCGGGCTGGCCACATGGAATTCCATGTTGTTGCCGGGAATGAAGGCATCCGGATCGGCGAGCCAGCGGTCGAGCGTTGCGTCATTCCACACCACATGCGCACTGCGCAGCGCGCTGGAATAGTCGAAACCGGGAATGCTGCCGGACGTCCTTCCATAGACTCCCCCGAGAGGCGGCCCCTCGCGGCCATGGGTCAGCGCGTGGCATCCGGTGCACCGTTTCTCGAAGGTCAGTTGCCCACGATGAGCATCGCCGGGAACCACACTCTGATCCCCAGGAGCAGCAGCCGTTCTGTTCGCCGCCCAGCGCACGATGGTGCGGATCTCCGCATCGCTGAGGCGCGCCGTCCAGTGCATCGCCACGTACTGCGGCGGCGGCATGGAGCGCTTCCTGGATTCGAACACAATTTTTGACCGGAGGGCCTCCTGCTCGTCGGGGGAGTAGCTTTGCCACCGGGATAGATCCATCGCCTGCCGGGCGCGCACCACGTCGCGCTCCATGAGCCATGAAGCCGGGGCAAAGTGTCCGTAGAGCGGCACCCGCCGCGGCCCGGCATGGCAGTCGGCGCACTTCTCGCTGAGGATGGCCTCGACATCCCGGGGAATTCCAGCCGTCCGTTGCGCCGATGGCGGCATAATCGCCAGGGCGTGGCTGCCGAAGGGGTGCACTGCCGCCAGCAGAAACGATGCACCCAGAGCCGCGGCAACGGAGCCAATCAGCCAACGCAAGCGCTTCATGCCTTCTCCGCCAGAGACGAATCGACGACGGCAAGAGGTCTCTGCCGCCCCACATAGGACACCTTCGTGATCCCAAGTACGCTCTGCAGCCTGGCAGCAGGCACCACCATGGGGCCGGCGTGCGGCGCGGTTCCTGGAGCAGGTTGTGGAAACGCCGTCGACGCGGCCGTATGAAAGGTCAGCCCGCCTTCGATCTTCTGCGTCACCTGGTGGATGTGGCCGTTCAGCACCGTGACGGAGCCAAAGCGCTTCAGGTAACCGAGCGCCTGCGCTCCGTCTTCCGTACCCCAGCCCCAGTCCGGATAAACCATCCAGAGCGGGATATGCGCAAAGACAACGATGGGCGTCGACGAGGTATGCGCCGCCAGATCGTCTTTGAGCCAGGCAAGCTGATCCTGTCCGAGCTTGCCCATGGCATCGATTTGCACCACGTTGTTGAGCCCAACAAAGTGCACGCCCTTGTGCGTGAAGCTGTACCAGCCGCGCCCCATGGTTCCTTTCCCAAAGCGCTCGTGGTACTGCGCGCCGTCGTCGATCGCGGTATCGTGCTCGCCGGGAACATAAAATGTGCTGCCGGCGCGAGCGCCCCTGACAATCTCGATTGCGATATCGAACTCGCCGGGTTTGGACGATTGCGTGATGTCGCCAGTGTGCAGCAGCAGGTCGGGTGTTGCCGGCAGCCCATTGATTTTGTCGATGGCCAGCTTCAGCGTGCCCGTCACATCCTGGTTGGCGGCTTTGTTGAAGCCGATGTGGCTGTCGCTGATCTGGACAAAGCTGAACCCGGCATGTTCGCCGGCCCGGTCCGGACCTGCGCTTGTTGCGGCGAAGAGTTTCGAAGTGGGCACTCCGCCCACCATGGTCCACAGCAGTCCCGTTCCGGCCCATGCCATGCAACTCAGAAAGCCGCGGCGATCGATGCCGTCGCCGCCAGCGGGGGGCTGGTTCTGCTCTTCGGGAGTGGGCTTTTCATCTGGGGTATGCTTCACGGATAGTTCCTCCACAGACGCAAACTCAGTGGAGCGGAGAATATTCCCGCCACGCGGCGGAATATTTTGGGGCTCCGTCGGTTCTGATCAGCAGAGGGATCATGGTTCTGTTGCCATGGCGGCAAAGAGAGCATGCCGGCAAGCCGGATGCGCCGTCGTTTGCCGATATCGCGCTGCCGCTGCTGCCGTCGCTCTACAACCTCGCGCACTGGCTGACGCGTCACGCGGCAGACGCCGAAGACCTGGTTCAGGAAACGCTGGTGAAAGCGCTGCGCGGATTCAGTGGCTTCGAGCCGGGAACAAATTTCAAGGCCTGGATCTTTCACATCCTGCGCAATACCTACCTGACCTCGCGCAGCGGACTGGCGGCCATGCGCACCGTGGCTCTCGAAGACGAGTTGGAGGATGACGACTATCCGGAGAGCGTCGTGAATCGCCGTACGCCCGAAGAGGACGTCATCCGCATGCGCGATGCGGACGCTTTGCATGCAGCGATGGAGAAGCTGCCGCCGCCCCTGCTCGAGGTTCTGCTGCTGTATGACGTGGAGGAAATGAAGTACAGGGAGATTGCTATGGTGATCGGAATTCCGATCGGCACTGTCATGTCGCGCGTGGCGCGGGCGCGCGCCTTCGTACGCCGGGAACTGGAAACATCGACGAGAACCAGCCGGGAGGCGCGTCCATGACAGATCATCCCTCGCCCGCGACCCTCAGCGCATTCG
>DATGJK010000184.1:0-6095 GCA_035295245.1 Acidobacteriaceae bacterium | reverse complement strand
CATCCACCCAGAACAGCCGCAGCCGATCCCACGGAATCGCCGCCCGAAATGGCTCCTTCTCGTCGGCAAGCAACGCGAACACGCTCTTCGGCGTGCTCCCGCCGGAGATCGCAATCCGCGACACACCCCGCGCCGCAGCCGCCGATCGGATGCCCTCAACCAAATGCTGCGCCGTCTCCCGCGCGAGCGTCTCGGGACCATCAAACACGCAATACTCTATCTAGATTTTCTTTGCCATGATTCGGCTCTGCGAGTCTCGTGTGCTGCGGGTTGTCAGCTCACTGATCTCTGATCACTTACCGCAACCCCGCATTCTACCCGCATTTAGCCCTTCGCCCGGGCCGCCGGCGGCGCAACGCTGTGCCAGCGGTACCCATCGCGTCCAATCAGCTCTTCGCCACAGTCCGGGCCCCACGTTCCCGCCGAATAATTCGGGAAGGTCTGCGGATACTTCTTCGCCCACGCTTCCAGCACCGGCGTATACAGCGCCCAGGTCGCCTCCACGCCGTCGCGATGCGCGAACAGCGTCGCATCTCCGAGCATCGCATCCAGCAGCAGCCGCTCATATCCGTTCGCGGACGACGAACCGAACGCCTGCGAATAATTGAAATCCATGATGACCGGACACACCGCCATCTGCGGCCCCGGCACCTTCGCCCCAAACCGCAGCGAGATCCCCTCGTCGGGCTGAATCCGCATCGTCAGCACGTTCGGCTGAATCTCCGCGCACTTCCCCGGCATGTGCGAGCCAAAAAGTAACATTGGCGGTTGCTTAAACTGAATCGTGATCTCCGTCACCCGCGCGGCCAGCCGCTTCCCGGCCCGCAGATAAAATGGCACACCCGCCCACCGCCAGTTCTCGATTTCCAGCCGCACCGCCGCGTACGTCTCTGTCCACGACTCGGGATTCACCCGATCTTCTTCGCGGTAGCCCTTCACCATTTCGCCGTTCACGATCCCCGGCCCGTACTGTCCGCGCACGCAGTCGAAGATGTTCAGCGGCTTAATCGAAGTCCACGTCTTGATCTTCTCCCGCCGCACCGCCTCAGACGCAAAGCTTGCCGGCGGATCCATCGCCACAAACGACAGCAGTTCCATCATGTGGTTCTGCACCACGTCGCGCAGCGCGCCTGCCTTCTCGTAAAACGGACCCCGACCTTCGATGCCAATGTTTTCCGCCGCCGTGATCTGCACGTGCTCCACAAAATTCCGGTTCCAGATCGGCTCGAAAATCCCATTCGCGAACCGGAAGACCAGCACGTTCTGCACTGTTTCCTTGCCCAGGTAGTGATCGATACGGAAGATCTGGTTCTCGTGAAAGACGGTGTTCACGTCGTCGTTCAGCTCTTTGGCGCTTTCCAGGTCGTGCCCGAATGGCTTCTCGATGATGACCCGCGCCGTGCCCACCTCCGGCTTCGCCATCCCGTGCGAACCCAGGCGGTGCACGATGTCCGCGAAATACTCCGGCGCCGTCGCCAGATAAAAGAGCCGGTTGCCCCGCGTTCCGGCGGTCTTGTCGTAGCCCTCCAGCAGCAACTTCAGCTTCGCGTAGCCGTCGTCATTATCGAAGTCCATCGCGTGATAGCTGATCTTGCCCATGAACTCGTCCAGCTTGCCGTCGGTTTTATCGACGCCGCCGAACTCGAGGATCCCCTGCTTCATGTCGTCGGCGAACTTCTGCCCCAGGTCGCGACGCGCCACGCCGACGATCCGAAACTGCTGCGGCAGCAATCCCGCCTGCTCCAGATGAAACAGCGCCGGCAGCAGCTTGCGCTTCGTCAGGTCGCCCGACGCGCCGAAGATCACCATCGCAATCGGATCGGGAATCCGCTCCTGCACCTGGGACGCAGCCTGCTTCACGTCCTCCGGAGAAATCCTCACTTCCGTCGTCGCCATTTGTCCTCTCCTGGCACTAACAACTAAAAACCAGCAACTACGCCTTTAGGCTGCTTCTTCCTTCTTCACCGCATGTCCGCCAAACTCGCTGCGCAGAATCGCCAGCATGCGATCGGTGAAGTTGTTCTCCTCGCGGCTGCGAATCCGTCGCAGCAGGGCCTCCGTAATCACCGGAGCAGTCACGTTCAGATTGATCGCTTCAAAGACCGTCCAGCGCCCTTCGCCTGAATCCTCCACCCACGGCTCCAGTCCTTCCAGCGTGGGATTCTTGCTCAGCGCATCGGCGGTCAGATCCAGCAGCCACGACCGCACCACGCTGCCATAGCGCCAGATCTGCGACACCTGCGCCAGGTCCAGATCCAGTTCGTGCTTGTGCTCCATGATCGTGAAGCCCTCGGCGAAGGCCTGCATCATGCCGTACTCGATCCCGTTGTGCACCATCTTCACGAAGTGACCCGCGCCCGCCGGACCCACGTGCCCCCAGCCCTTGTCCTTCCCCGGCGCCAGCGCTTCGAAGATCGGATTCAGCCGCTCCACGACGGCCTTCTCGCCACCGATCATCATGCTGTATCCCTCTTTCAGACCCCAGATGCCGCCCGACGTCCCCACATCGACAAAGTTGAATCCCTCCGCCTTCAGCTCGCGATACCGGCGCTGGCTGTCCTGGTAATTCGAGTTCCCTCCGTCAATGAAGGTGTCGCCCTTCTGCATCAGCGGTTTCAGCTTCGCAATCGTGTCGTCCACCGGCTTGCCCTGCGGCACCATGATCCAGATCGCGCGCGGCGCCGACAGATTCTTCACCAGATCCTCCAGCGTCGACACGCCCTTCGACCCGGCTTCCGTCAGCCGCTTCACGGCCTCCGCGCTGAAGTCGTATCCCACCACCTTGTGTCCGTTCAGGCGCAGCCTCTCCGCCATGTTGCCGCCCATCCTGCCCAATCCGATCATCCCCAGTTCCATCGCCGTTCTCCTCTCTCACGAAGCCTTCCGATCACTGACCCCTGATTCCTGATCACTGATCCACCGACATCTGCTCCACCATAACTCCCAGCCGCGCCAGATCCTCAATCAGCTGTGCCGATCCGCGGTACTGAATCGCATGAATCCCCAGCTTCGCCGCCGCCGCCACGTTTTCCGCGCGATCGTCGATGAACGCCGATTCCTCCGGATCTCGCTGCAGCACATCGAGCGCTATCTGATAAATCTTCGGATCGGGTTTGCGCAGCCCCAGATAGCAGGAGCTGAAGAACGCCTGCAACAGCTCCGCCAGCCCAAACTTCGCCACGCGGTATTCGTTCAGCGCCCTCGACTCGTTGTTCACCGTAGCCAGCACGTACTGTTCCGATGCCGCAAGCTCGCGAAGGATTCCCAATCCGCTGTCCGGCAGCACTTTTGACTGCTGCTTCATCGCGTCCAGAAATTGCGCCTGCGTGAAATTCCGCGGCTCGTAGAACACCACGTGCCGGAGATATTCATCGATGCCGATCGCATCTTTCTCCCACGCCGGAAAAACCTCGGCGTGCCGCCGCTCAAACGCATCGCGGTCGAGCGCAAACTGCTGCAGCATCGCGTCGCGCTGCGCTCCGTCGAATCCATTCGTGAGCAGCACCCCGCCCACGTCCCACAGGATCGTGCTGATACCCGCCATACTGTATTGTCCTGATTTGGAGAACTGAGGACCCTGATTGATTCTTAGCTACAGCTCTTTGATAACAGCCTTTCGCTAACCGCTTCGCTAACAGCTTCTTGCTAACAGCCTTTCGCTACCAGCTTTTTGCGGGCTGCTCTTGCTACTTCGCCGTTTCCTGTGTCATATTGCGCGCTTCGATTGCCAGCACCTTGTTCAGCCGGCGCATGTACCGCTCCACCTGCGACTGGAATTTCGCATTCAGAAATGCATCGATCAGATCGAAGGCCAGCTCCTGACCGATAATCCGCGCGCCCAGCACCAGCACGTTCATGTTGTCGTGCTCCACGCCCTGATGCGCGGAGTAGTGATCGTGACACATGCAGGCGCGAATGCCCGGCATCTTATTCGCGGCCACGCACACGCCTACCCCGCTGCCGCAGATCAAAATGCCGCGCTCCGCCCGGCCCCCGGTCACCGCGCGCCCCACCGCCTCCGCGAAGTCCGGATAATCCGACGGCTCTGTGTTGAACGCCCCCAGGTCGATCACCTCGTGACCGAGCTTCTCCAGATACCCGCGCACTTCCTCTTTCAGCGGATACCCCGCGTGATCTGCTCCGATCGCCAGTTTCATGCAACCCTCTCGCGCTGCACTCGTTTGTCTTCTCTGATCTCTGATCGCTGACCGCTGATCGCTGACCGCTGATCGCTGATCGCTGATCGCCGACCGTTATTTCGCAGCCATCGCCGGCTCACGTTTCTGCTCGCGCCGTGCCCGCTCCACCAGCGCTCTGGCCCGCGCCACGACGTTATCTGTCCCAAAGCCAAGTTTCTCCAGCGCTGTCGCTCCGGGAGCCGATGCGCCAAAGCGGTCCAGCCCGATCACGTCGCCGTGCCGCCCTACATATTTCCACCAGCCCAGCGTTGCGCCGGCCTCCAGCGCCAGCTTCGGCACGCCGTCGGGCAGAATCGACGCGCGATAGCTATCCGGCTGTTCGTCGAAAATCTTTGTGCTCGGCATCGACACTACCCGCACCGTGATTCCGTCCTTCTTCAGCTGCTCGGCCGCGCGAATCCCCGGCCAAACCTCCGCGCCCGTGCCGATGATCACCAGGTCCGGCGTATTGCCGCCGTCCACCACCACATAGCCGCCGCGCCGCACACCTTCAAAAACGCGCAGCTTGTCCGGATCGAGAACCGGCAGGTCCTGCCGCGACAGGGCAAAGAAGGACGGCCCCTTCCGCTCCAGCGCCAGCCCCCACGCGGCGCTCGTCTCGTTCGCATCTGCCGGACGAAAATCCGTCAGACGCGGCGTCGCGCGCAGCATCGTCAGGTGCTCCACCGGCTGGTGCGTCGGGCCATCTTCGCCCAGGCCAACCGAATCGTGCGTGAAGACGAAAATCGAATGCACGTCCATCAGCGCCGCCATGCGCAGCGCCGGCCGCGCGTAATCCGTGAAGACGAAAAACGTCGACCCGTACGGAATCACCCCGCCATGCGCGGCCATGCCGTTCACGATGGCGCACATGCCGAATTCGCGCACGCCAAACCAGATGTTCTGCCCGGTCGGATCGCGATGAAAATCCTTGCTGTCCTTGATGATCGTCTTCGTCGACGTCGACAAATCCGCCGCGCCGCCGATGAACTCCGGAACCTCCTTCGCGAACGCGTTCATCACGGTATTGCCCGCGGTGCGCGTCGCCACCGGCTTCGAGTCAGCCGGGAACTTCGGAAGCCCCTTCAGCACTCCATCCCGCAGCCGCCCCGCCAGCACGCGCTCGAACTCCGCCGCCGCCTCCGGATGCGCCGTCCTGTACTTCGCGAACATCGCGTTCCAGTCCGCCTCGGACTTCGCGCCCTTCTCCACCGCCTGCAGCCAGTTGTTCCTGGCATCGTCCGGCACGTAGAACGTCTTGTCTTCGGGCCAGCCCAGGTTCTTCTTCGTCTCCCGAACGGCTTCCGCCCCCAGCGCCTCGCCGTGCGCCTTGTTCGTCCCTGCCTTCGGACTGCCGTAGCCGATCACCGTGCGCACGGCGATCAGCGAAGGCCGGTCCGTCGCCAGTTGCGCCGCCTCAATTGCCTTCGAGATCGCCTCCAAATCGTTGCCGTCCTTCACCATCTGCACGTGCCAGTGGTACGCCTCAAACCGCTTCAGCACGTCTTCGGTAAACGACAGCTCCGTCGGCCCGTCCAGCGAGATCAGATTGTCGTCGTAGAGGTAAATCAGCTTGCCCAGCCCCAGCGTGCCGGCCAGGGAAGCCGTCTCGTGCGAGATGCCCTCCATCAGGTCGCCATCGGAACACAGCCCGTACGTGTAGTGATCCACCACGTTGAATCCCGGCCGGTTGTACATCGCTGCCAGATGCTTCTCCGCCATCGCCAGCCCAACGCCCATCGCGAACCCCTGCCCCAGCGGACCGGTCGTCACCTCGACGCCCTCGGTATCGCCCCGCTCCGGGTGCCCCGGCGTCCTCGATCCCCATTGGCGGAACTGCTCCAGGTCCTCAATCGACACGTTGTACCCGGTCAGGTGCAGCACCCCGTAGAGCAGCGCCGACGCGTGCCCATTCGA
>DATGJK010000183.1:0-2277 GCA_035295245.1 Acidobacteriaceae bacterium | reverse complement strand
GCGTCGGTTTCGAATGGGAACCGGATTATTCGGTATCGCCTTCGATGACGAGAGACTTGTCGTGCCAGCGGATGGCGTGGATGCGGTTGGTATCCGGCAGGTACTCGATGGGGCCGGCGGCGGGTGAATCGGATGCGTGGGCGCGCGTGACGCCGCGCAGTTGAGAGATGTCGAGCTCGCCGGCAAAGAGGTAGATTTCCGGAGCGGAATCGGATCCTGACACCAGCATGCGGTAGTCGCCTGAGGGCAGGACATAGTCGCCGCAGGCGGACAGTTTGGCGAGGGTGAGGGGGAGCGAATCCTGCTGGTGCTCGGCGATGAGGCTTTCGACGCGATGCTTCTGCTCGACGACGTCGATCCAGTGGTTCGGCGCCAGCTGCCGCAGATGCTCGCTGATGTCCGCGCGCTGGTTCTTGCCGATCTCGAACTGGATCTCCTGTTCGACGCCGCGGTCTTCCCAGGTGACGGTGATGTAGTGGCTCTGGCCGTGCATGGTGGAGGCGACGGCGAGCGTGACCAGGAACATGAGCGCGGCGCCGCCGCATCCGGGCTCGCCGCATCCGGAGGGGTCGAAGGCGGGTGTGGGTTTATCGCCGCGCTTGTCGCTGACCATCTGTCCGGCGCGCGAGAAGCGCTCGGGAGAGTAGACGATTTGGCGAATCTGCGAGGCGCGGATGCGAAGCGGAGACGTCTTCTTCGCAGTGAGCAGCAGGTCGTCCTCGCCGATGGTGAGCGTCATCTTCTGGCCCTCAAAGCCGGATGGGCCTGCGATTTCCGTGACATGCCAGGTGGCGGCTCCGGAAGGCGCTTGTCCGAAGGAGGCGGCGAGGATGAGGGCTGCGGAGAAGGAGATCACGGGGCGCCTCCGCCGGAGACTGCAGCCTGCACGCGTTCGGCCTGCACGCGCTCGAGGAGGATCGAACCATCGTGTCCAAGGCTGTCGGGGACGACACGAAAGCCTTCAGCCGCGGCATCGTTCATTTGGGAGACGAGTTCCGGAAGAGAGAGGCCGACAAGATAGCGGTAGGTGACGGGCGGAGCGCCGGGGCTGCGCAGCATGACGCCATTGAAACTGGCGATCCAGTGCACGCGGAAGGCAGGCTTGACGTAGGAGATCCGGACGGGCGGCGCGACGATTCGATAGCCCTGGGCAGCGGCTTCGTTGAGTTTCTGGACGAACTCGCCTGCGCCACTATCGGGGTTTGCCTCCCTCTGGTGGAACTCCGCCTCATAGTTGACCAGGCGCAGGTCGGCGGCGCGCGACTTTTGGAACCAGAGGGCATGCTGGATGGTGTTGATGTCGAGCCAGACAGAACTCCTCATCGGCACGTAACCCTCGTTGACCTGCTCCTGCAGCTTCCTGCTGATGTCTTTTGCGGGAAGGGTGCGGAAGCGGTTGGAGCCGGGGTCCACGGAGACCGGCGAATCGGTGCGTTTCTCCATCAGCGTGGAGGGGCCGCGTCCGGCCGATCCGTGAAAAACGACGTGAAAACCTTCCGCTTCGCCCTGCAGCGCATCGTGTTCGAAGCGATGCGCGGTTTCAAATTGCGGTGAGAAGACGCGATAGGCGTAGCGCGCGGCTGGGTCGAGATCCTTTTCCATGACGACGGCCGCCGCCGCACCGCTTTCGAAGACCACTGAGGCGGGGAAGAAGCGGTAGCCCTGGGCTCCGGCCTCGTTCATTTGCAGGACGATGGGAATTTCGTTGTGGAGGCCGCGCAGGTGAGCCCAGCCTCCGAAGAGAGCGCGATACTCGCGGACGGGGCTCTGCGGGGGCAATTGCTCCATGACGGCGAGGACATTTCCACCCGGCTCCGCAGCGATGGCGACCAGACGATAACCGCCGGCGGAGTAGCGGTTGAGGGTCGGCTCGAGGTCGGCCTGCCGGACCACGGAGAAGCCGCGGTAGGTCAGCTGCTGTACAGGAACCTGCGCCGGCGCCGAGAGGCCGACGGCCAGGGCGCAGGCAGAGATGAGTGCGGATGCGAGCGTCCGCATCGCGTACCTCCATCTGGGGAGGAACTCAGTAGCATACGGCGGGAAGCGGCGAACCGAGCTTCGCGATTCGGGTGTTTTGATTGCGTCAAAGGGCGGGATTGCCCCGGGCTTTCAGGATGGACCCCCAACGTGAAGTGTTCGCGCTGCGCGCGAATGTCCCATGTCTCCAAGTCAGGAGACATAAGGGCACCGCATCGGTTTCCGGATGGAGCTGGGCCACGCCAGCGGGAGTCGCACGGTCAGGGGGCGGTTCGGTCCGGCGGTGGGCCACCGGCCGCA
>DATGJK010000182.1:0-10949 GCA_035295245.1 Acidobacteriaceae bacterium | reverse complement strand
TCGGGTCCTCAGCTTTCGAATCGTTCGCCTTCGGTTCCTGAATGGTGAGGACGCGGTCGGCTGGCTGATCGGTGAGTGTCTGCTCGCGCCCACTGGGCCAGCGCACGACAATCTTGTCCACTTTGGCCGCCGCACCCAGGCCGAAGTGCAAACGGCTGTCGCCCTGCGACAGATAGCCGGAGGAGGCGACACGTTCCGCAATCTGTCGGCGGCCTGCGGCCCGTACTTCCACACGCGCGCCAATGCCATCGCGATTGCTGCCGGATTGAGTCATGCTGGTGCGCGCGCCCACGAGGCGAATCGCGATCCAGTGACCCGTTGCAGTCGAGACGTTGTGCAGCAGCGTCGCCGGCGCGCCGAGATTCACGACAAAGGCATCGATTTTGCCGTCGTTGTCGTAGTCGGCGAAGCAGGCGCCGCGAGCGACGGTGCGCGTGTTGACGACGGAACCCGCTTCGCGCGATACATCGGCAAATTGCCCCTGGCCGAGGCCGCGGAATACCGAGTGCTCCTGCGGGATGAGGTGAATCAGGCCGCCGTGAAAAACCATGATGTCGAGCAGGCCGTCGTTGTCGAGGTCGTAGACACCCGAGCCCCAGCTCACATATTGTGCGTTGGCCTGGGAAAGGCCGGACAAGATACCGATGTCGTCGAATCCGCCTTTGCCGTTGTTCTTCATCAATCGGTTGTAGTGCGCGTCGCTGACCCACAGATCGAGCAGGCTGCCGCCGGTGATGTCGGCGAAAACAGGACCCATGGACGACGTCGCCTCGCCGTCCTGCCCGTACGCCACCCCGGCATCGCCAGCGATCTCTTCGAACGTGCCGTCGTGCTTGTTGCGGAAGAGGAAATTTTCGGTCTTGTCGTTGGCGACGTAGAGGTCCGGCCATCCGTCCCCGTCGAAGTCCCCGGCGGTGACACCCATCGTTCGCCCGATACTCGCGGCGATGCCGGACCTCTCCGTAACATCGGTGAAGGTGCCGTCGCAGTTGTTGTGAAAGAGCTTGTTGGTCTCGCCTTCGTAGTCGAGCGGGCCGGGATAATTATCGGCGGCGTAAAAGTTGCGATACTTCGGATCGAACTTTACGTACCGCCCTACAAACAGATCGACGCAGCCGTCGCGGTCGTAGTCCAGCCAGGTGGAACTGATCGACCAGCCGTCGACTTTAATCCCGGCCTTCTCCGTCATGTCCGTGAAGGTGCCGTCTCCGTTGTTGTGGTAGAGAATGGCGCGGCCGTAGCCGGTAACCAGCAGGTCTACATAGCCGTCGTTGTCATAGTCGGCGGCCGTGACAGCGTTGGCATACAAATCAGGGCTGAGTCCCGCCTTGCCGGTTACGTCGGTGAAGGTTCCGTCGCCATTGTTGCGGTAGAGATGGTTGTGCGGCGGCGGGTTGGGCGAGTTCTGCAGGGGGTTGGTGGTGACGGACGCGGGCAGCGTCGTCCCGCTGAGGACGTAGAGGTCCGGCAAGCCGTCGTTGTTGAAGTCGAACCAGACGCAGCCGGAGCCCGTGCCCTCGAGCAGCGAGCTCAGCTTCGCCGAACCAAAACTGTGCGTGAAGTCGATGCCGGCTTTCGCGGTCACGTCTTCAAAGCGGATCGCAGACTTCTGCTGCGAGGTTTGCGACGCGTGCTGGACAGACTGCGCGGCTGCCGATGCGACGAGCGCGAAGATAAGCAACACTCGCGGTTGCATATTAACGCCCTCCTGTGGCCGGAGAGCCGCTGCTGCCGGTGAGGGCTACTGGGGTGGTTGTCCGTAGCAGCACCTGCGGGACGCGATTATCGGGTGCACGCTCCGGACCCGTATGGCAGCCGACGCAGATGCGTTGCTCGCCGCGGCGAACCCAGAACCAGCCCTGCTCCTTACGCAGCGTGTGACCCTGGGCGTCCAGCAGGATGAACCGCAGCGGGCGGTCTCCAGCCGCCTGCACAAAAAAAGAGCCGTCTGTCTCGATCGGCGCCGTGCCCAGATCCACGACGCCGCCCTTGCTGTCCAGGGTTTCAGCGCCAACGGATGCCGGCGCGGTCTTAAGGTTGCCGCCGCGGCTCAGCTGCGCATTCAGTGCGAGCAGATTGCCGGTAGTCCACTCGTGCAGCGCGGAGGGATGGCGGTTCGGAGCGGGGCGTGGCGCGATGAGGACTGGCTCAACAAGGTCACGGTCGGCATCACGTACGAGAAGCATTGTTGCCGGCGCACCCGGCTTGACGATGTGCAGTGCATAATGCCTCGTGCCGTGCAGCCGCAGCGACACAACCCAGCGGCTGTCGGGCAACTCGGCGACATCTCCGGCGAAATCACCGGCAGGCCCAGCCACCGGCGCTTCTTCCGCGAGCGCGGACGTGAATCGCGCCAGGGATCCGCCGCGCGTGAACACAATGTCGCTGGACTGCAATTGGCGGCCGTGCTGGCGATCCGCCGCCTCGTGGTCGCAGCGGACACTCTCTACCCCACTTCCGTCGGCATAGACCAGGTAGAGTTCGGGGACCGAGCCCGCGCCCAGGGGAAATCCCGACTCGAAGAGAACGCGGCCGTCGCGCAGCACGTCATCGGGGATGAAGTTGCCCGGCAAGAAGCTGAGACGCTGCACCGACGCGCCATCGAGCCCCGCTGTCTCGAGAGCAAACCCTTCCGGCGTACGCCGCGCATACACAATTCGCCGATCCGGCATCCAGAGCGGACGGATCAGATCCGTCGACGCGATCAGCACCCGCCGTGGCTCGCTGCCGTCCAGCGCCATGCTCCAGATTTGCCAGGGATCGTCCGCGTTCTGCTTTCCTGCAAACAGCACTGTCTTTCCGTCAAAGGACAGGCTTGGATCGGCGCTCGCCGCCAGGCTGGAGACCAGCGGAGTTGCGTGCCCATCGCGCAGGATCATGATCTGCGCACCCCGCGGAAAGCGTTCGGCCCCATGCAGCGCGGCGCTAAGGTCGTAGACAAGAGCGGCGGTATAGAGCAGTTCGGGAACCTGCGGCCGCGTAGATGGTGCGCGCCGAGCATCAATACGGTGCGCCGGCTGCTGAGCGCCGAAGGCCAGCGCCATCACCACAGCAGGGATTGCAAGGAAGGACCAGCGGCTCATGCAACGGTCTCCACAGCGCGGCTGCGCAGGGCCCGCAGCTCGCACCAGGGAGCCAGATCCGCCATCATGTCGTCAAACTCTGCGAAGGTGAGCGACTGCTCGCCATCGCTCCATGCCTGCTCGGGATGGGGATGCACTTCGACCAGCAGGCCGTCGGCGCCTGCTGCCACCGCCGTGCGCGCCAAACCGGGCACGAATGCCCGGCGGCCCGCGGCATGGCTCGGATCGGCGATCACCGGGAGACAGCAAATCTCCTTCAGCACGATGAGGGCGGAGACGTCGAAAGTGTTCCGTGTCGCCGTCTCAAACGTGCGGATGCCGCGCTCGCACAGGATGACCTGCGGATTGCCGTAGCTGACAATGCACTGCGCGGAGCGCAGCAGATCGGCTAGAGTGGCGACCATTCCGCGTTTCAGCAGAATGGGGCGCTGCGTCAGCGCGGCGGCTTCGAGCAGGGCGAAATTCTCCATGCTGCGCGAGCCGATTTGCAGGATGTCGGCATATTCAGCGACGAGCGGCGCGTCCGCTGCAGTCATCACCTCGGTGACAACTGCCAGGCCGGTTGCTTCGCGTGCTTTGGCCAGCAGCCTGAGGCCTTCGACTCCGAGTCCCTGGAAGGCGTAGGGGGAGCTCCGCGGCTTAAACGCGCCGCCGCGCAGGACGCGAGCGCCGGCCGCTGCGACGTGTTCCGCCGTCTCCATCAGCTGGCGCTCGGTTTCCACCGAACAAGGTCCAGCCATGGTCACAAATTCGCCGCCGCCAACCTCTACGCCGCCTGCCCGGACGATGGTCTTCTGATCCGGCGCGGTCTTCAGAACGTCCGGCGCATCGGCGAACTGCTCGATCCAGCCTCCCGCCACCTCCGCTCCACTTCTCTGGGGAACACTAGAGCGTAATGCTGAAGGGGTTGTGCTGCCTCCACCGAAAGATTGATTCGTCATATGCCGGAGGTAACGGTTACTGCGCCCCAGCGGCAGCCTGCGCCTGGTAGCGAACAAGGTTTGCGGCCAGCGACGACGCCAGCGCTTCGTTCTGCTGCCGGCGTGCCAGATCCAGGGCGGTTTGCGCGGTAGTGACCGCGTCGGCGTAATGACCCGTTTCCGATTGCATGGCGGCCAGCATCTGCAGGATCGCCGGATCGCTCTCCTGGGTGAGCCGTGCCGCATCGGCAAAGTGCGGCAGCGCCTCGCTGAACAGACTGCGCGCAGCGAACACGCGGCCCAGATTGAATTGGTAGCCAGCGTCCTGCGGCGCCAGTTCGACAGCCTTTTGCAAATGCCCGGTCGCCTCCTCCAGTTGGCCGGCATGCGCCAGGGCGACGCCCAGACCGTTCTGGCCATCCGGAGAATTGGGCAGTTTCTGTACAGCGTCGCTGAGCAGCTCAATTGCCTCCTGGCTATGACCACCCTCGGATGAAAGCACGTTGCCGAGGTTCAGCTCCGCCGATGCATTATCCGGATTGATGCGCAGCGCATTCTCGAAATGCTTTTGCGCTTCCGGCAGATTGCCCCCGAGCGCAAGCGCGCTGCCGAGGTTGTTCTCCGTCTGTGAACTGTTGGCATTCAGGGCCAGCGACTTCTGATATTCGGCGATGGCGTCGTTGACTTTGCCGGAGGCAGCCAGCGCGATGCCGAGGTTGTTGTGGGCGCGAGCGTCGCTCGGGTCCATGGAGATTGCCTTCTCCCACGTCGGGACTGCCTCGCTGTAATTCTTCTTTTCGGCGAGTTGCACAGCCGCGTCGAACATCTTGTAGAAATCTGTCGCCGGCGCATCGATGCGCTCCAGCCCACCCGGCGCAACATTGACAAACTCGGGAATATTGACGGCGCGGTTGGCCGCCGTCGCGTTCTCGATCAGGATTGCCGGGCTCGTGTTGCCGTCGGCATCCACGTGCGTCAGATACAGCTCGGTATAGAGGGAGGGGCTTTTCGAGGAGAAGGCGAGCCAGCGGCCGTTGGGCGAGAAAGTGTGCCAGGAATTCATCACCGGCAGGTTCGAAGCAAGCGGCCGCGCCGTTCCGCCTTCAAAGGGCACGATGTAGAGTTTGCTGTCAGGGCGCATCAGCAGGCCGTTTTTGCACTGCACGAAGACAATCCACTTTCCGTCCGGCGAAACCTTCGGGAAATTGTTGCTCATGCCGTTTTCGGAGGCGCCGACGATGCCCTCCGGCGTGCCGCCTTTCCCGTCGTTGAACGGGATGCGGTAGAGGTCGTACTGAATCTGCGTCTCGTTGGGATCGTTGGCATAGCTGGCCGGCTTTTGACCCGGGGCATAAGGATCCTTCGCGACAGCTCGCGAGTAGACGAGGTATTTGCCGTCCGGGCTCCAGAAGGCGCTGGTCTGGACGTAGTTTGGATCGTCGGCTCCGGGAAGCGGTCTCAGCTGGCCGGTCTCTTTGCTGTACCAGCCAAGCACGCCGCGCGTGGGGAAGAAAACCTGGCCGAATCCGTAATTGCGGTAGAAGCCGTTATAGAGACGGTCCACCACGCGCGTACCGTGGGCGTGCGGCACGTCGATCGAAGTAACGACGTACCTGCCATCCGGCGAGACCTGCGACATAAAGCCGAAGCGCTTCTGCGCGCGCTCTTCGCTGAATGCGCTCCAGTGGATGACGTAATCGTTGCTGATAGTGCTGACCGGCTTGATGGGGATCAGCGCGTACAGCCCCTTGTCGTTCTGCGGGCCGTCTACGTCGATGCCCAGGGTTTTACCGTCGCGCGCAAGGCTGTGGCAGTTGGCGCACGTGGGCAGGCCCGTCATCACCGTCTTCGGCTGCGTTTCGGAAACCCAGCGGAGCTGCCACTTGATCATCGGCAGCACCGAATCCGGCAGGGGCTTGATGATGCCGCGCTCCTCGGTTTCCGGCGGTGGCGGGATCAGCGGCACATCGCGGTACATGATCGGCGCCCCGACCGGGTCTACGGAAGTGGAGATCGTTACCTGCCCGGTTGAAATCGGCTGCTTGTCCTCTCTGTTTCTAAACCCGGCGAAACGGATGATCGCCAGCTGCTTCTGCGAATGCTTCCTGATTTGCTCCCAGATCCGGGCGTCGGGTCGCCAGGTGTGCGCGGCCGACTGTTCGGGCGTGAGCGTCGGCGGGACGTAGCCGGCCAGCGAGTTGTCGATCGCGCCCACCTGCATCTTCGCGCCGTCGGACCACTCGCGGATTTTCGGCCCGCGCTCGCCAAAGCTGACCTCGACACGCCAGACCGTCGCATCCGGACTGGCATCGCGCCACTGAAACAGCGGTGCGATCATGTCCGGCGGGAAGATGGAGCCTTCGCGGGGGTAATCCACAGTGATGCCGGTGCTTTGCGGGACTGCAGCGTCGATTTGCGCGCGACGCGCGTGAAGGAAGGTACGAAAGTCCGCCGCTGTGCGCGCGTTCTGCTGCGCAGGCACAGACCATGAGGCGAGCGCGAGCCCCAGCATCACCATGCGCCGTATGCTTTTCTCTCGAATGGGGACTCTCCGTAACCTGGAGGAACGCTAAATGGCGGGAAATCAAGCTGGCTGTGAGCCACATCACATGCTGGGCGGGCGGCGAGTTCAAGTCGTCGGAGTGATCAGCGATCAGTACTCAGCGATCAGTTCATTGCATTGTTGATTACTGATCGCTGAGTACTGATCGCTGATCTCTCTCCCTACTTCTGCGGCGCCATCTGCTGCACCAGGCTTTGATCCTCTTTCTGGTGCAGCGCTCTGGCCTTTGCAAATTCGGCGCGTGCCTGCTCGGTTTTGCCCTGCGCCTGATAGAGGCGCGCAAGACGCCAGTGGGCGTCAACCTGGGTGGGATCCATCTGGATGGCATGCTCCAGCGCCGCGGTCGCTTCCTCGTTTTTATGCTCATCGGCAAGCACGGTGCCCAGATCCACCCACGCGAGGCGCGGTGCGCCGGGCATCTTCACGGCCTTCTCCAGCGTGGCTTCAGCATCGGAATTCTGTTCGAGTTTCAGCCGCGTGTCGCCGAGATACGCTGCCGCCTGCGCATGGTTCGGCTCGTTCGCGAGCTCCTGCTCGAATTCCTTCGCCGCCTCCGGATACTTGTGCTGCTTCCACAGCAGATAGCCGAGCCCAAAGTGAACGTTGGGCTCCTGCGGCGCCACCCTGACCGCCGCCTCGAACTCCGCCACCGCATCGGCAGTGCGGTTCAGCCCGTCGTCGGCCTCGGCCGCCAGGATGTGCGCCTGCGCGGAGTTCGGATTGACCGTCACGATCGCCTTGTACTGCTCCAGCGTGCAGGTGAATTGCTTCGCGTGCAGGCAGGCCTGAGCCAGCACGCCGCGCAGCTCTGTGTTCTGCGGCGATCGGCTCACCGCGGATTTCAGAAGCGGAACCGCCTCCGCAAACTGCCCCAGGCCGTAGTACGTCATGCCCAGGAGCGTGCGCACCTGCAGGTTCGTCGGCTCCTCGCGCAACGCCGCATGGAACGGCGGGATCGCCTCATGCAGGTGACTTTGCTTGAATTCCGCGAGGCCCAAATTCAGCTCGACCCCGGGAAGCTTCGGATTCAGCTTCAGCGCCCGGCGATAAGCATCAGCCGCCTCGGAGTATTTCTCCTCATGCGACAGCACCAGCCCAAGGCCGGCCAGGGCTGCAGCATCGTTGGGATGCCCGGCAAGAACGGAGCGCCAGGCCTGTTCCGCCTCGGGCAGGCGTCCCTGTTGCGTCAAAGCTTCGGCGGTTGCCGCGGACTGCGCCCACACCTGGGCCCCGGCAAACAGAGACACCGAGATAACCGCTGCCTGGAATCTGCGCTTCATCGCAAGACACCATCGTAGCTGCCGCGCGACGCAAATAAGAAGCCCTGCCGGTGAAAGGGTTGGGTACTCTGGCGTCGCGCCGCCGCGGATGCCGGAATCGTCGCGCTTAGAAGATGTGCTCTTCTCGGTCGACCGGCACGTTCCCCGCGCCCCGTCCTTCGGATTCCGCAGCGGCGCGCACCTTGGCGACCGTCATCCAGTTGTCCTTTTTCGGCTGATCGAGATGGAAAGGCGGCAACGCCATGGACAGAAAGCGGCTCAGCGCCTCAGCCCAGGGCTCATACATCTTCCGCATTTCCGTCAGGCGCGCGGAGCTCTGTTCGTCGCGGCAGACGCGTACGCCTGCCTGGCAAAGCTGATCGTAGAGGGCGCGAAATTGCTCGGGCGGCAGGCGGTCCGGTGCGTTCGTCAGCGGGCGCAGCGAGGCGATTTGCGACAGATCGACAAGTGCATGCCGCGCGATGGCAAACGTGAGCTGCGCCTGGCGCGCGCTCTCTTCCTGCACGCCGGCAATGAGCAGCGCACACGTATCCAGGATAGCCGTGATCGCGCTGAGCCAGCTCTGGCTGGTGTGCTGCGAGCGGAAAAGGCACAGCAACGGATACGAGATATGGCTCTCCAGCAGTTCCGCCGACCATCGCTCCCACTCCTCGAGCAGCAGGACGAGCGCATGCGTGCCACCCTCGAAGGAGTGGCGGCGGATCAGTTCCGACGCGGTGGGCGGCGAACCCGCGCGTGCGTCCAGCAGCGCAATGTTCACCTCGCGGCGGGAAAACGCTCCGTAGAGCACGGGGAAATAGCCGATGACCAGCGCTACAAATCCCAGCCCCATGCCGGCTTCAATCACCACCAGCGAACGAATGACGAGCGTCCGCGGGACGACATCGCCGAGGCCCAGCGTGAAGATCGTGGTTCCGCTGGCATAAAGGTCGGTAAGCCAGGCGTGCGAGGTCCCGCGCGGGTCAATGAACGGCGTGGGAAAAGCATAGTAAACCAGCGAGAAGCCAAGGATGAGCGCGGCGGCCCAGGCGCCTATTAGCAGGACGAGAGAAAGGGGTCCATAAAAGCTGAGGATCGTCTCGCGTTTGCGCGGATGGCGTATGAGCTCCGCGAGCCGGCGCCACGGCAGCCACGTAACCTTGTAGAAGATGCGGGTCATGCGGAACCGGCCGGTGGCTCGGCGCGGAAGAATCACCGTCTCGAAGGCATCGAGCAGCGCGAAGAAGAGGCAGGCAATTCCGGCGATCAGACGCAGCGCATGCATTAAGGCCAGCAGAGCAGGAACGGTGGCTGTTCGTCAATCGCTTACTGCGGAATCACCAACAACGTGATCGACTGCGCCGAGAACGTGTAGGTCAGGGTCGCTGTGCTGCTGCCCGAAGCCGGCGGAGTCACCGCAGCGCTCGCCTGCTTCACAATCTGCGTGGGATTCGCGCTGCTGTATTGATACACACTGGCGCTGGCGCCGATCGCACTTACGTTCGCGAGCGAGAGCGTGCTGGTCAGCCCGCCGTAGGTCTTGTTGATCACCACCACCGTAATCGCGCTGTCAGACGAACGCAGAGCGCCGTAAACGGAGAGCTGCCCCTGGCCGGTTTCGTCCGCCGCCTGTGGAGCGCCTGGCGTACACGCGGAACTCAGCGCTGCGGTCGTCGAGCACGAGGCGAGCGCCGTTTCGCCGAAGGTGGACTTCGATCCGTCGTAGTTGCGGTACATCGCAAACGCCTGGTTGACCGGGCCCTGTTTGGAGTACTGATCCGTGGGCCACAATGTCGCCAGGTCAAGCCCATACTGGCCGAAGATGCCCAGCACATCCGCCTGCGTCACCGCCCCGTTGATCGACTCCAGCCCCCCGAAGTTGTACTCGTCGATGGAGGTCTTCGTCCCCGGATAGTAAGTCGCCGCCCACGACTGCAGCATGGGGACGAGCTGCGGCGCCTGCAGCGGAACGGTGCAGCTGCTGGTGTAGTTCGCGTCGGTGACGTAGTTCGGCTGCGGGAGGTTCTTGTCAGTATAGGTGGGGTCCCACAGGGCGCGCGTCGAATTGATGCGCGCCATCTGCTCGGCTGTATCGCCCGCCGTGGTGAACGCCACGCTCTGGCCGTTATACGTGCCGGCCACGTAGCCGTGAATCGTCACGTAGTCGAGCAGGCGCATGCCATAGGCCGATTCAGCCTGCTGGAACTGCTGCAGCACATACCCGATCAGCGGCTCACCGGAGTGGGCGGTGCGGTCCGCAGGATTGCTCCACGGCTGGTAGCACGGGCTGCCGTGTCCCCAGCCGTTCTCGATGTCCTTCTTCGAATAGAAGTAGTTCCACCAGTAGTCAATCACCGGGCCGTTGACCTTCGCGGTGGGATCGACGGTCTTGATCGCCAGGGCCGTGCTGATGTCAGCCCAGGTCACTTCATCGTAGGTCGAGGGAGCGGGATGGACATCGCGATGGACCGCATCCCACCAGGCTGGCTCGTTATCGAGATCCCACAACGCCACGCCCTTGCCGCTGGCGGCGTTGCCGTAGGCCCCGCTCGTCACGATGGAGTTCACCCATCCGCCCGACCAGGTGCCCTGCGCCCATGCTGGAGTCGCCTGCGAAGCGCCCGGCATATTGGCCTGCGTGCATGTCTGAATACAGCCGGTCTGGCTGGCTGACATCGAACCGGCCGGCATGGATGCGGTGCAGCTCATGGTGCAGGCAGGGGCGAGCGCCTGCTGGCTGGTGATGTTGACCGCACTGCTGTCGCCCAGCAGCGAGCAGCCGCCGGATGTCGTGCAGCTGATCTTCGTTCCGCACGCGGAGCCGTTCGGACAGGTCCCGTTGCCGCAAGTGCCGTCATATTTCGCCTGGCCCGGATACGTCGATTGCGGGAAACTGCAGGCCGGAGAAGCACCGGCGTTATTGTTCGTGTTGTTGTTCGACACCCATCCCTGCACGGGAACCGTTCCCAGCACTACCATCCCGGCGGCATCGGCTGCGCTCACGAAGTCGGTAAAGGCGGCCGTGGCATTCGGATTCGGATAGCCGCCATTCATCCCGCTGAAATTCTCGAAATACCAGTCGGACGCGGAGTTGGTGGTGTTGAGCTTGTAGTTGTAGCGCGAC
>DATGJK010000181.1:0-14111 GCA_035295245.1 Acidobacteriaceae bacterium | reverse complement strand
CAAGCGCGTCATGTTCCCCATCGCCAATGAGGGCGGCCGGGTCATCGCCTTCACCGCCCGCACTCTCGAATCCGGCGACAAGGCCGGTCCCAAGTACCTCAACTCGCCGGAGACGCCCCTTTACTCAAAAGGCCAGGTCCTCTTCAACCTCGACAAAGCCCGCCAGGCGATCCGCAACGACGGCGGCGCGGTGCTCGTCGAAGGCCAGATGGACTGCATCTCCGTCTACCTCGCGGGAATTCCCAACGTCATCGCCACCAGCGGCACGGCCTTCACCGAGCACCAGGTCCGTCTGCTGCGCCGCTACGCCACCCGCGTCATCGTCAATTTCGACCCCGACACCGCCGGCGCCAATGCCGCCGAAAAATCCATCGCCCTGCTCACCGAAGAAGGCTTCGATGTTCAGGTGCTCACCCTTGAAGGCGGCCTCGATCCCGACCGCTACGTCCGCGACCGCGGAGCCCGCGCCTACGCCCAGGCCCTGCGCGGCTCGCCCTCGTATCAGTCCTGGCTCATCGACCGAGCCCGCCATCTTTTTCCCGGACGCGACCCCAAAGCGAAGACCGCGGCGCTCAATTTTCTGCTGCCCCACATCCGCCGCATTCCCAGCCGCATCGCCCGCGACGCCTTCGCCAACGATGCCGCCCAGGCGCTCGGTGTCGATTCAACGCTGGTCCGCGCTGAGTTGAAGGACGCCGCCGTCCGCCGGCGCGATCACATCGCCGCGCACGACCAGTCCCTCACCCACGCCGAAAAAATCTTGCTGCTGGCCTTCTCCGCGCCGCGCTCCAGCGAAGCGTACCTGGTCGCCGAAGGCGCCTGGCACCAGCACGAGGCAGAGCTCGCCGCCATGCGTTCCGACGTGCGCGCCGTCGTCGATCTGCTCCGCGCCCGCCCCCACGGCTCCGACGCGCTCTCCTCGCTGCAAACCGAAGAGCAGCGGCAGATGCTCGCCGCCATCTTCGTTTCCATCCACGACACCGAGCCCGATCCCGAGCAAGTCGAGGCCGCCATCCATGCCATTCGCTGTTCCTTCCTCGAGCAGGAGCAGCGCCGCCTGCGCGCCGCCATCGATCAGGCCGAGCGTGCCGGCAAGAGCGACGAAGTTCTCCGCCTCACCCGCGAGATGCAGGAAGCCACCCGGCGCCTCCGCGAACTCGATTAGCTGGCCTTCCTGCGACTTCACTGACAGCGACACATGCAGGCGAGAGGAGTTGAGAATGCACAAGCGCAATGGGAAGCATTGTCGCAGGAAGACACAACGATGATGCCGTGCCGCAAAACGAACGGCGCAGGATTGAACCTGACGCAGAATTGCCCTTGTTGATTCGTTCTACATCGAAAGTCTGACCGCCCGCTCCATACACTGCCCGATGCGCTGATTCCCGAGTGCCTGTAAGGTTATCGGGATCGCGCTACCGGCCGGAGACGTAAAGACCCCAGTTCCGATTCCCAGAATTACTGGCTTGGGCGCGCATCAGTCAGTCTCCATTTCAAGTGAGGTCATCCGCATGCCCAACCGTGTGCCGCACTCCGTGTGTCTCTTGCGTCTCTCCAGCCGTGCCGTAAACAGACGTCTCAAAGCCGCCGGTATCTTCGCCGCCGCTATTCTTCTCATGCTGAGCATCCGAACCGCCGCGGCGCAGGGCTGCATTCTCGCGCGATCGCCGGAAGGTGGATTGCCTGCGGGCCAGGGCGGCATTCTATCGCCCGGACATTTTCAGCTCACCATTGGCGAACGCCATCAGTTCTCGTATCAGCATTACGTAGGCGATGTGTACCAGGGGTATCGCGCGCAAGCCCACACGCAGGTGGAGAATCGCATCAATCTGATCACCGCTAACCTGACCTACCAGTGGACGCCGCGCATCAGCGTGGAGGTGGATGCGCCGTTCCTGTTCGCCTCGCGCAAGACGCAAAACTCACCGATCAAGTACGAGGCCTCCGGCGTCGGCGACACGATTCTTGGCATCAATAGCTGGATTCGCAATCCTCTGCACTATCCCAAAGCCAACCTCTCGCTCGGACTGGGCGTTATGGCGCCGACGGGCAACGATGATGTGACGAACACGGTCAATACCAACACCACCGGCGCCGGCGCCGCTACCATCGTCACGGCGCCGGTGGATTACTCGATTCAGCCTGGAAACGGCGGCTGGGGCATGGTGATGCAGTGGTCCGGCTACAGCCAGGCCGGCAAGTCCATGATTGCCTATTGGGACGGCGACTACATCGCCACTCAGGGAGGCACCAACGGCATCCAGCGCGGCGCTACGCTGAACACAAAACAGCCCCTCAATAACGACGTGGCCATCTCGGACCAGTACCTGATGGAAGCCGGAGTCATTCTTCCCGTTTGGCACGAGCACGGAATCGGAGCGACCTTCGGACCTCGCTGGGAAGGCGTGCCGGCAAGGAACCTTTTCCCCGTCAGCAATGACGGTTTTCGCCGCCCGGGCTATGCGGTGACGCTTGGCCCTGGAATCGAGTACGCGCACGGCACCAACCTGTTGCAGGCCGGCGTGTACAAGGCCGTGCATCGCGATCGCACAACGAGTTATCCCGACTCCGTCTATGGAAGCCATGGGGATGCCGCGTTTGCGCAGTACGTTTGGCTCGCCAGCTGGACCCACCGCTTCTGAGCAGGAACACGTACTTCAAAGGTGATTCCCAGGTCACTTTTTTGTGACCTGGGAGACCGTGGCAGGATCACGAATGAAGCTCTCGCCTTCCTTTTTTGTTGCGCTCGCCGTCTGCTGCCTCGTTCCTTCGTCCCACGCAAAACGTGCGCCAAATCTCGAATTGACCGATCAGTCGGGAAAAACACACAAAATCGCGGAGTTGCGCGGATCGATTGCGGTGGTCAACTTTTGGGCCACGTGGTGCGGCCCCTGCCGCGAAGAGCTGCCGATGCTGACGCGTCTGAGCGGGGAATACGGCGGAAAGAAGGTTCGCTTTGTGGCCGTTTCGGCCGACGAGTGGAAGAATCGCGCAGCGGTTGGAAAGTTCGTCACCGCCAATCGCCTCAACATGGAAATTTGGCTGGGCGCCAACCTCGACATGCTCGAGCGCGCCAATCTGGGCAATGAACTCCCGGCGACCTTCATCCTCGACGAACAGGGTGAGGTCGTGGAGCGCGTCCTTGGTCAGGCGCGCGAAGAGGATATCCGCAAGCCTCTGGACTGGCTCCTCGGAGGGAAAACAGGTCCTGCCCCGGAAGCGATCGTGAAGCATTACTGATTCACTGGACGGAGGAGGCAAAAACGTTGGCCTACTGCGCCACCACCTCAATCCCTGTCACCGTGGCGTAGCCGCGAACCGGAACGAAGCTCAGCAGGATTTTCCCCTGGGCGTTCGGCGTTACGCCCGCCACGCGCCGCACGACCACATCGCCGTGCTGCGCCTCGCGCGCCAGATCGAAGTTGATGAGAATCGCCCGCCCATTGCAGAACACATTGAACACATGCTCTACGGGCTGCGCCTCGCCGCCCGGAGGCTGATCCCATCCGCGATGCCGCGCCGCAAAGTGCAGCACCACCGCATATCGCCCCGGCGGCGCCGGAATCGCATAGGAAAAATTGCCCCAGCGTTCCGTCTCGTACATCTCCGGATCGTCCGTCCCGCCTACGGGCTCGGCGTACGTCGCCAGCTGTCCCCCTTCGAAATAGTCGTCGGGACTCCACCACTGGCTGTCGTTCGAATAGTACGGCGTCTGCCGCGCCAGCAGTCGCACCGGACGCATCCGCCCCGGCAATCCCGGCAGAATCTCAATGGCGGAGACCGTCGCCTCGCCCCCTGCTTCGCCCGCGAACTCCAGATGCAGCCGTCCATCGGCCGCCGGCTTCAAATCGGGAAAGACCCGCACATCGGCGATCTGCCCGCCTCCCGCATCAGCGAATACGTCGAAGTGCTCCAGCAGCGCCTTGCCGTTGGCACGAACAGTCATCAATCGGCTGCCCTCGCCGCCTACGCCGCTGTTCTCTGCGCCGTAGACCGCCTCTGCAAAGTGCAGGCGCAGTTCATACACGCCAGGCTTCAGCGGGATGTCGTAGCGGAACTGCCCCGTGCGGCTGGTGCGGTAAAAGGCCGTTTCCTGCGTGCGCGCGATCCGCCGCGCCTCGTTGCGGACCGCCGTCCCGCCGCTGAAATCCGTATCGGCGCTCCACAGTTTGCCCGCATGATCGACCAGGCTGCGCGCCGATCCTGCCAGGATGCGCACCTCATCCCCTGGCGGCAGCCCGACCAGCATGTCCGCGGACGTCACCGGCGCCGCCGCTGCGCCCGGGCTCGGCGCGGTCTGCGGCCGCTCATGCCCGAACCATAGCGCGACTGCAACCAAAATCAGCAGAGCCAGCGCACCACTACCCCACCACAATCCGCGCTGCACTGTTCGTGGTGCAGCCGCTGCAGGCGGCGCCGAGAGCTTCGGGACACTCTCCTCCAGCGCCCGAAACACCGGCACATACTGCCCCACGGGAATGGTGATCTGAATCCTGTGTGACGCGCCTTCGGCCGCGTAGTACTCCGCCAGCCGTTTGCGCAGGCGGTTCACACCCACCCGGACGATCGAGTCAGCTTCCTGGTCGAAGTCCTCGCCGCGATGGAAGACCTCCACCCCAATGGAGTACTCCTTCACCTGACTGGTGTCGCCGCTGAAGCGCTTCTCGCACAAATAAGACAACAGTTGGCCCAGGCTGGGGGCATGGCGAAACTGCGGCGAGTCGAGCACCGCCGTTAGCTCTTCACGCCACGCTGCAAGCTCGACCGCTTCTGGTTGTGCGGTCACCATGGGTTCTCTCTTCCGGAACGCTGTCTCTCTATATACGCTTGTTCTTGTCCGACGTTTCCGTGTAACCCGTAAAAGCCTTGCACGTAACCGGACGTAACCCCCGGCGACCCCACCGGTCCGCCCCCTCGGTGATCCAGGCAAAGCCCTTCGTAAGTAACGGAAACCAAAGCACAACGCGGGGCCTGGCCCGGGGAAAAACGTGCAGCTAACAGGTATAGCGTTGTCGCCGCGCTCGCCAGGGCCGACACTCAGAACCGATTGCGGAAGGCTGGCCGGCGAACCAAGGTCCTCCCCCAGATCCTCCCGCACGGAGGTGACTATGAAACACCTGATCCTGATGCTGGCTACGGCGAGCCTGCTGGCAGCCCCGCCGGTACTCGTCCGAGCCGACGCGATTGAGGGCGCGAACGCCCCCCCGAAGGCGGAGGTCGCCCGTCAGGCGGCGAAATCCTACGAGCTGAAGGGCGACATCGCCCGCGCGAAGGAAGAGTACTCGGCCGCGGCCGACTGGTACCTGGTAGCTTTGCGCTACGACAGCCAGAACGCCACCCTCTACAACAAACTGGGCATCGCCCAACTGAAGCTGGGTCAGATGGATGCGGCGCGCCGCTCCTTCTCGCAGGCCGTGAAGCGCCAGCCCGACTACGTCGAGGCGCTCAACAACCTGGGTGCCACCTGGTGTCTGGAGCGCAAGTACAAGCCCGCCGTTCGCACCCTGAAACAGGCCCTGGCTCTCGATGAGCAGCGCGCCGTCACCCACCTGAATCTGGCGGAGTCGTGGATGGGCATGAAGCAGATCGACCGCGCCATGACGGAGTATGCCCGCGCCATTGAGCTGGATGCCGACATCCTGAGCAGCGCCGATGCCCAGGGCATCAGTGCGCAGATCATGACGCCCGAGCAGCAGGCCGTCGTCGACTTCCTGATCGCCAGGGCCTATGCGAAGCGCGGCAATGTTGAAGGCGCACTCGACTACCTGCAGCGCGCGAAGCAGGGCCATTACAGGGAAATGGCCAGCGTCTACACCGAGCCGGAGTTCTCCGTGCTCTGGAAAGACCCGCGGCTGACCCTGATCGTGAAGCGGTAATCGCTGCTCCTGAGCCGGCGCGTCTCGCCATTGGGCGGCGGCGCGCCCGGCTCTTTATAAGTCGAGCCGGTTTGAGGCAGCAACTCGACCGTACCAGGAACCGGATTCCTTGATCGTGCGCTTCTGATTGCGGAAGTCCGTGTAGATCAACCCATATCGCTCGGTATAGCCCTCTGCCCACTGGAAGTTGTCGAGCAGAGTCCACGCATGAAAGGCGCGGACGCGGGCTCCGTCGGCGATAGCGCGCGCCAGTTCCGCAAGGGTCTCCCGATACCACTGAATGCGGCGCCCATCGGGAACGCGGCCCTCTTCTTCTTCATTCGGACTGTCCAGATATCCGCAGCCGCTCTCTGTGATTTCAATGATGGGATGGTCGTACTCCCTCGAGATCTGCGTCACCAGATCGTAGATTCCGCGCGGCCACACTTCCAGACCCGATTCGGTCAGCGGTCCCTCCGTGGGCATCGTCGCTCGAATCCCGGTGTACGGATCGCGCGCGCATCCACTGTCGGACTCGATCTCAGTTCCACTGAAGCCGCCGCCAAAGCAATGCGCGTTGCTGGCGTCGGAGACGACGCGTCGCGTGTAGTAGTGAAAGCCCACCCAGTCCAGCGGCGCCAGCAGAATCTTCTCGTCGCCGGGCTTCAGGCCCATGGTCTCGTAAGGAGGCTCACCGGCAAATGCATTCGGATAGCGGCCTTTCATCGCCGCCTCGAGAAAGAACACGTTGTTCATGGCGTGATAGCGCGCGGATGCCGCTCGGTCTGCCTCGGAGTTGGTCCTCGGGTATGCGGGAGCCATTTCATAAGCGCTCCCCACGCTCGCCTCCGACGATGCAGCCTTCAGCGCCCGGTGCGCTTCACCCTGCGCCAGCCCCAGCGTATGGGCTGCCTTCAGAAAATCGGGAAAACTGGTGCGGCAGGGCGGAAATGTTCCCGCGGCATATCCCATGAAAGCGATAGCCCAGGGCATGTTGAAAGGCGCCCACATCGTGATGCGATCGCCCAGGTGCTTCGCAAGAACGCCGGCATATTCCGCAAAGTAGCCGGCGAGATCGCGATTGGGCCAGCCGCCCCGGTCTTCCAGCGCCTGCGGGAGATCCCAGTGGTAAAGAGTGCACCACGGACGGATTCCGGCGGCGAGCAGCGCATCGACGAAGCGGCTGTAATGATCCAGTCCCTTCATGTTGGCAGCGCCGGTTCCGGTTGGCTGAATCCGCGGCCAGGAAATCGAAAACCGATAGCTCTTCACATGGAGGCTCTGAGCGAGCGCAATGTCCTCCGCATAGCGGTGGTACTGATCGCACGCAACGTCGCCCGTGACGCCTCCTCTCACCTTTCCGGGAGTGTGGCTGAACCTGTCCCAGATCGATTCGCCTTTGCCATCTTCGTTCCACGCCCCTTCGTTCTGATAGGAGGCAGTCGCAACGCCCCACAGGAAACCTTCCGGGAATCGTGCTTCTTTGATCAGCGCCTCCGGTACCGATCCCGGTACTTGATTCCCTGAAGCTGGAGTGGCGCCGCGCGATTGCCGGCCAGAGAGTGCAACGCCCGCGGCCGCGGCGAGAGCACGAGCCGTGAACTGGCGACGATTCATCTGAAGCTCCTCGGTGCCCAGAATGCGATTCTCATCGCGTTCTTCGCCCATCACTATCGCACAACCATCGCGCCGGTATCTGTTTCTGGAAGCCTCGGATGAAGCCCCACTGCTGTTCCCACCTGCAGCCCACACGGAGTAAATTCGTCTCCATGCTCCGCCGAACTGCCTTGTTCGTGGCCGTGTGCCTGCTCGCCGCCGCAGCGCCTCTCAGTGCGCAATCCGCCATGCCGCCCATGGAAGGCATGCACGCCTTTCCTCCGCCGGACCAGCTGCCTCCGCCCGTTCGCATGACCGGCATCGGCAACTCGCATATCACGATCAAAGCCACGCCCGAAGCGCAGGCCTGGTTCGATCAGGGACTCAGCCTGCTGCACGATTTCTGGGACTACGAGTCGGCCCGCGCTTTCGAGCAGGGCATCCGCGTCGATCCCAACTGCGCGATGTGCTACCGGGGCCTTTCCCAGGCCGAGGGCATGCGCGGTACCGGGACGAAGCTCTATGCTGACCAGGCGCTCGATGCGGCTGTCCGCCTCGAAGGCAAAGCCAGCAAAACCGACCGCCTGTACATTGAGGCGGCGAAAGCCGAGTCGCAGCAGCAGGATGGCGAGAGTTCCCGGGCCGTAGCGCTCTACCGTGAGCTGGTGAAGAAGGCCCCGCACGATCTCCAGGCCCGCATCTTCCTCGCCGGCGCCCTCGGCGACGGCTACGACGACCAGGGAAATCCCAAGCCGGCGATGAAGGAGAAGATTTCCATCCTCGAAGGCGTGCTGAAGGACGCGCCCAACGACTCCGCCGCGAACCACTACTGGATCCATGCCATGGAGCCGAGCAATCATCCCGAGCGCGCCATCCCCAGCGCTGCACTGCTGGCAAGCCTCGCGCCTACCAGCGGACACATGGTTCACATGCCCGGCCACATCTACTACCGCGTCGGCGATTACGCGAGCGCCGATCGCTGGTTCACCGCCTCGATGGAGGCCGATGAGCGCTACCTGCGGGAGCAGCACGTCAGCGTCGACGACGACTGGAACTACGTGCACAACATGATGTACGCCATCGCCAACCTGATGGAGCAGGGTCGTCTGGCCGATGCCAATGCGCTCTCCGATCACCTGGCCGCGGCGCGCGGCGAGCTTTCAGCAACGCTCTACGTCTGGAGCGCGCGCGACCAAATGTCCCGCGTGAGCCGTCGCCTTCCCGTCGCGCTGCGCACCGGCGACTGGTCCGCAGTGCTCGCCATGGTCGACGACGTCAACCTGCCCGATGCGAACAACACGGCCAACCTGCGCTTCCTCAAAGAGGAGCTGCGCAGCTTCGCCACCGGAATGCAGGCAGCCGAGGACGGCGATCTGGTCACCGCACAGGCCGCTTCCGCGCAGATGGACGCGGGCCTCTGGCGTCAGGGTCAGGACGCCGATCCCCAGGCAAAAACGGACGCCGCCGCGGCCGCAGCGACGAAGAACGACAAGCCCACCGCGCCCGTCAATCCCGATGCCGTCGCCGAACCCCTGGTGCGAACGCTGACCGTCGCCTCACTGGAGTTGCGCGGCGACATCGCGCTTGCCGAGGGAAATCTCGAGGCCGGTAAGAAGCTCTACACCCGCGCCATCGCTGACGAGAAGAAGCTCGGCTATCATGAGCCGCCCATGTACATCCGCCCTGTCGCCGAAACGGAAGGCGAAGCGCTGCTGCGCGCCAAAGACTATGTGGGCGCGAAGGCAGCGTATCAGAAGGCGCTGGAGGAACGGCCGCAATCGGGCTGGGAACTGTACGGCATCGCCCGCGCCGACGAACTCGCCGGCAACACCGCGGCGGCCCAGACGGAGTATGAGGCTTTCCTAAAAGCCTGGCCCTCAGCCGATGCCGGGCTGCCGGAGATGGAGCGTGCGAAGGCCGCGGTGGATAGCGCGCGCATAGTAGCCAGCGAATAGCGCTGGGCTTCACACCGGCAACACAGCAGGATGACCCTGCTTCTGCGCCATGCCGTACAGCGTGCGGTCGAAGGTGACCAGCGTTGCCTGGACGCCTGAGGCAAACGCCACCAGCCAGCAGTCTCCAATCGATTTGGGAGCCGCCTGGGCAGCTAAATGCCTGGTCGCCTGACGAAATTCCGCATCAACATTTCTCGGTTCAGGGTAGAACTCGACACGCGGGTCCTGCGCCCAGCGGTCATAAACCTCCCATGCTTTGCGCAGAGTGAGCGGCGGCGTACCAGTGACCGACGGATTCGTCAGGAGCCGCAATATTCCAAGTTGCGTATAGCGAGAAAGGACGAGTTTCGCATCCGGCTGCAGTATCTTGAGCCAGCGCCAGGCATCGTCGCTATGCACGTGATCGGCGATCGAGAGCGCCAGCCACACGTTCACATCAGGGAAGAATAAGGTCATGCGGATTTTCGTCGGTGGGGAATCGCGGCCCCGGCTTTCCCGACAGGCGAAGGAAGGGCCCGGTCACGAGCTTGCCTTCCCGCGAAGGACTGTAGGTTTGCTCAATCGCCCTGACGATAAGCGACCGCACGGAAGTACCGGTGTTCTCCGCCCGTCGGCGCAGTGCTTCGTGCAGCGGCTCGGGAATATCTACGGTGGTTCTCACAGCCATGACATAATTATGTCACAGGAGACAGAATTGCTCCTCACGCCGCCCGCGCCCCGTTCATGAAGTCCAGCGCGCGGATCAGGTACCCCTTCATGTCCTTGCGCGGCACCACGGCGTCGAGAAAACCGTGCTGCACCAGGAACTCTGACCGCTGGAAGCCGTCAGGCAGCTTTTGCCGGATGGTCTGCTCGATCACCCGCGGCCCGGCGAAACCGATCAGCGCTCCCGGCTCCGCAATGTTCAAATCGCCCAGCATGGCGAAGCTGGCCGTCACCCCGCCGGTGGTGGGATCGGTGAGCACAGAGATGAACGGCACGCCCGCGTCGTCCAGTCTCGCCAGTGCCGTCGAAACCTTGGCCAGTTGCATCAGGCTCACAATGCCTTCCATCATGCGCGCCCCGCCCGAGGCGGCCACCGTGATCAGCGGCTGCCGCTGGTCGTACGCGCGGTCGATCGCCCGGGCAATCGTCTCGCCGACCACCGCCCCCATGCTGCCGCCGATGAAGCTGTACTCCATGACGCTCATCACCACGCGATGCGCGCCGAGCAGCCCCTGCGCGTTGACGATGGCATCGTTCAGCCCGGTATCCTGCTGCGCCTTCCGGAGGCGTCCCCGGTAGGGCTTCAGGTCGGTGAACTGCAGCGGGTCGGTGGACTTCAGGTCGCCGTCGACGTACTCGAAGCCCGGCTCCAGCAGGCTCTCGATGCGCTCTCGGGCCCCGATCCGCTCGTGACGGCCGCACTTCGGGCACACCTGCAGGTTCGCCTCGAGCTCCGCTTTAAAGATGGTCTGGCTGCAGCCCTCGCACTTCGTCCACAGGCCCTCGGTGCGCACCCGGTTGGCGCCTGACTCGATCTTGTTATCCTGCCGCCTGAACCAGGACATGCTTCTCCTTCGTTGACCAACCGAATTATAGAGGACCCGCTGGCGGAAGCGGCCCTCAGCGGCCAGCCTTCGGCAAGTCAGCAAGTTAGCCAGTCTGCGAGTCAGTCAGGGCGCGGCCGACAGCTCAGGCGGACGGTTTCGTTGGCCGCGTTGTCCGGAACCGGACGCCTGCTCCATGCGTATTGATACTGTGTTGGAGGGAGGTGCGACCATGTATTGCAGCGCCTGTGGTCAGCCGATGGATCCGTATGCGGCGTTTTGCCCTGGATGCGGGCGCCAGGCCACGCCCATTGCCACGGCCACGCCCCCGCCCTGGATCTGGACCCGCGTGCACCGTCACGTCCACACCCTTGGTATCCTCTGGCTGGTTTATGCGGGTTATACCCTGCTGTTGTGGATGATGTTCGTCCCGTTTATGGCCGGTATGTTCCACAGCTGGGGCATGCACGGCGCTCCATGGGAGGGCTTTAACTTCCCCTTCACGCGCATGCCCTGGCTGATTCCGCTGATCACCGTTGCCACCTTGATCCGGGGCGTTCTGTGCGTAGCCACCGGCATCGGCCTGCTGCGGCGCGCGCCGTGGGCGCGGATGCTGGCCATCGTCGCCGCCTTTCTGACGCTGATCAAACTGCCCTTCGGCACCGCGCTGGCCATTTACACGCTGTGGGTCCTGCTCCCCGGCGCCTCCGGCCAGGAGTACGAACAGCTGCAGGTCAGTAGTCAATAGCCGGTAGCGATCGACTGGCGGCTCTGGGTATTTGCTGCGCCCCACAGGCTGCCGCTGTGCGGGATGTCACATCCGCCCCCGGCCGGCCCTTCCTTAGAATGGTCCGTATGGAATTCCCTGTCACCCGGCTGCGCCGTCTGCGGCGCAATGAGCCCATGCGCGCCCTGGTGCGTGAAACGCATCTCCAGCCCGGCGCACTGATCCTGCCCCTCTTCCTGTGTCCGGGCGAAGGCGTCCGCCGGGAAATCGGCTCCATGCCTGGCGTGTTCAACCTTTCCGTGGACGAGGCGGTGAAGGAAGCTGAAGCCGCGGCATCGCTCGGCATCGGCGGCCTGCTGCTCTTCGGCCTGCCGGAGTCAAAGGATGAGCAGGCCACCGGCGCGTGGGACGACGAGGGCATCGTGCAGCGCGGCCTGCGGGCTCTCAAAGCATCGAGCGCGGCAAAGGAGCTGGTTCTGATGGCCGATGTTTGCCTTTGCGAATACACCTCGCATGGACACTGCGGCATTGTGAAGAAGCACGGCGATGATTACGAGGTGGAGAACGATTCGACCCTGAACCTGCTCGCCAAAACCGCTGTCTCGCTGGCGCGCGCCGGAGCCGATGTGGTTGCGCCCAGCGACATGATGGACGGCCGGGTCGCTGCCATCCGTGACGTGCTCGACGACGAAGGCCTGGAAGCTGTGCCGATCCTCTCGTACGCGGCGAAGTTTGCGTCTGCGTTCTATGGGCCCTTCCGCGAAGCAGCCGACTCCGCCCCGCAGTTCGGCGACCGACGCAGCTACCAAATGGACGGGGCGAATCTGCGCGAGGCCATGCGCGAGATCGAACTCGACCTGGGCGAAGGCGCGGACATGATCCTGATGAAGCCGGCTATGCCCTACCTCGATGTGATCCATGCCGCGCGCGAGCGCTTCGATGTGCCCATCGGCGCCTATCAGGTCTCCGGAGAATATTCGATGCTGCACGCGGCCTTTGCCCGCGGCTGGCTCGACCCGCAGCGCGCCATGATGGAGTCGCTGCTGTCGATACGGCGCGCCGGTGCGGGGTTTATCGTGACGTACTTTGCGCAGGAAGCGGCGAAGGTGCTGGGATAGGCAGAACTAGGCTCGATCCAGTTCCGCGAATAATTCGCTCAGCACCACGCGAATGGGCGTTCCGGAAATCTGAAGCACGCCGTCCTCGGGTTCCTGATAACCGCGCCGCGAGCAGACGTATCCTTTGCGCAACTCGGGATCGATCATCCAAACGTTCTCGGTGCCGAGGACGAAATAGTCTTCGACCCGTTCGCGCACCCGACTCCAGCGGTCTTCGGGAGAGAGGATTTCGATGCAGAGCATCGGCGCCTGCGTAATCACCTGTTCGCGCGGCGCTGATTTCTTTATCACGCAAATGTCGGGAACGCGATACCGGCCTCCTCCAATCCGCACTCGTTGTTCAGGCAGCGCTACACACTGCCAGGCCTGCGCGTTGTTGAGAAGAAGCCGAACCAGCAGACCCTGCAGAAGTGCGTGATCAAACGTTCCCAAGTTCCTCTCCAGTACCTCGCCATCCACGTAATCGCAGTCCGGCCGGTAAGCGGTCGTGAGATATTCCTCGACGGAAATGCGCTGGGGCTGAGGTACGGCACTCATAGCAGTAGTAGTATCGCGCAGACTGCCGTCTGCGGCGCAGGGAATTGCGGCGGCGCGAATCCTGCGGTCACCGCCCCGCATCTCCCATTGGGAAGCCTCGTACAATAAAGTGTTTGGGCTTGTCCCCTTCGCGTCTTCCTCATTTCCTCTACGGAGTTTCCTTTGGCAGATACGATTTACGACGTTGCAATCATCGGCGGCGGTCCCGCCGGATACACGGCCGCCGTCCGCGCCGGACAGTATGGTTTGAAGGTCGCCCTCATCGAAAAGGCCGACAAGCTCGGCGGCACGTGTCTCCACGTGGGCTGCATCCCCACCAAGTCGCTGCTCTTCAATGCCGAGATCTACGACCACCTGAAGCACGCGAAGGAATACGGCATCGAGGGTCTGGGCGAAGGCAAGGTGAACTGGCAGATCGTCCTCGATCGCAAGAACCAGATCATCACCAAACACACCAAGGGCCTCGACTTCCTCATGCGGAAGAACAAGGTGACGGTCATCAACGGCTGGGGGAAATTGACAGGCCCGGCGAAGAACGGTGTGCACACGGTTTCCGTCGAGGGCGGCAAGACCGCCAGCGTGCAGGCGAGAAACGTGATTCTCGCCACGGGGTCGGATGCCAAGCTGCTCCCCGGCCTGAAGGCCGACGACACGATCCTGACCAATACCGAGATTCTCTCGCTGAAGCAGGTTCCCAAATCGCTGGCCATCATCGGCGCGGGCGCGGTTGGGGTGGAGTTCGGGTCGATCTACCGCACCTTCGGGTCGGAGGTCAGCATCATCGAATTCCTGCC
>DATGJK010000180.1:0-4732 GCA_035295245.1 Acidobacteriaceae bacterium | reverse complement strand
CGGGGGAAGGGTGGCGCATGAGATCCGCATGGTGCTGCAGGCATGCCTGAATGCGGGGTTGGTGCTGTGCGGGACGCTGTACATGTGCCATGCAGAGATCATCTCGAGGATGCTGGTGATCCTGCTGATCATGACGTCATCGGCTGCGCTTTCGGTGCGGCGGGCGGTCTGGCACATCTCTCGGTACCGGCAGCACGAAAAGGGAATCGAACTGCGCAATGTGGTGATTCTGGGAACGAACCAGATCAGCTATGCGCTGAGCTGCAATTTGCAGCAGGACGCGAAGCTGGGGTACCGCGTGGTTGGCTTCCTGACGGCGCCGGGCTCGACGATCAGCAGCGAAATCGCCGGGGAGCGGATTCTGGGCGGCGTAGAGAAGCTGCGGCAGCTGGCGCGGATGCAATTTATCGACGAAGTGGTGATCGGCGAGTACTACCCCGTGGAGCAGGCGGTGCGCCTGGTCGAGGAAGCGCGCGATCTGGGCTTCGATGTGCGGGCGATTGCCGGCTATTACGGCGAACTCGGCACCAACGCGGCGGTGGAATACCTGGGCATCTTTCCCGTATGGACGCTGCACCGGCGGGAACCGCGCGTGATCGGGATGTTCCTGAAGCGGATTGTGGACATCGTTCTTTCGCTGGCGGCTTTGATTGTGGTAGCGCCGCTGATCGCGGCGACAGCGGTGGCCATCAAGCTGGACAGCGAAGGGCCGGTCTTCTATATCTCCGAGCGCATCGGCAAGCGTGGTCGCGTCTTTCCGTGCTTCAAGTTCCGCACGATGGTGAAGAATGCGGAACGGATGAAGAACGATCTGGTGGCGATGAACGAACGCGACGGCATCCTGTTCAAGGTGTCCAACGATCCGCGGATTACGCGGCTGGGACGCTTCCTGCGCAAGTACAGCCTGGACGAGCTGCCGCAGTTCCTAAACGTGCTGCGCGGCGAGATGAGCATCGTGGGGCCGCGGCCGCCGATCGCGTCGGAGGTGGAGAAGTACGAGCTGGAGCACTTCCGCCGCCTGGAAGTGCTGCCGGGAGTGACCGGGCTGTGGCAGGTGCAGGCGCGGCACGATCCTTCTTTTGCGAAGTACATCGCGCTGGATACGGCTTACGTGGAGAACTGGAGCCTGTGGCTCGATCTGAAGATCCTGGTGCGCACGGCCCACGTGGTGCTGCGCGGAACGGGCGCATGACGAGGCCGTAGCTGTCGAATGCGAAACGGGAGGGCGTCGGGAAACCGGCGCCGTTTTCATTTGAGGCGAAGTTGCGGGGAAGCCTTTCCATGCAGCAGACTGGTTGCGCGATTCGCCCATCTCTCCAGGAGCAGGAGAGTGGGACACCGCGTTCAGCGGTCGCACGGTTTTGGATGGAGGAAGAGTTGAGCCAATTCGGACGCAGAAGCTTTGCCCTGCTGCTGGGGGCGTTGTTCGTTGCCGGAATGATGATCTGCGGTCAGGCGCAGGAGCGACGCAGGCCGGATGAAGCGAGGACGGAGAACCAGAATCCGCCGGATCAGAATAAGGCGGAGCAGAATCCGCCGGATCAGAATAAGGCGGAGCAGAACAGACCAGAGCAGAACAAGCAGGAGAATCAGCAGCCGATTCCGCCGGAGAAGAGCTCCGTGACGCACCACGAGATGACGGTTGATGGGAAAACCCTGCGCTACACCGCGACGGCGGGCACGCTGCTGATCAAGGATGGAGAGGATGACCATCCGTACGGCAGCATTTTTTCCGTGGCGTACACGCTGGACGGAGCGGATGCGAACACGCGGCCCGTGACATTTCTGTATAACGGCGGCCCGGGATCGGCGACGATCTGGTTGCACATGGGCTCGGTGAGTCCGGTGCGGGTCGAGACGGACAGCCCCAAGGCGACAGGGCCTGCGCCTTACCATCTGGTGCCGAACCAATACACGTTGCTCGACAAGACGGACCTGGTGTTCGTGGATGCGCCGCTGACGGGATTCTCGCGGCCCGTGGGGAAAGGAACGGAGAAGGATTTCACCGGCGTCGATCAGGATCTGAAGGCATTCACGAAATTCATCGCGCGCTGGGTGACAGTGAACGATCGCTGGAACTCACCCAAGTATCTGTTCGGCGAGTCGTACGGGACGACGCGGTCGGCGGGGCTGGCGGATTCGCTGGAGGGCGAGGGGATTTATCTGAACGGCGTGGTGCTGCTTTCGTCGGTGCTGAATTACAACGTGATGGCGCCGGGGCTGGATGTGGACTACGTGGGAAATCTGCCGTCGTATGCGGCGATTGCCTATTATCACGACAAGCTACAGAACAAGCCGGCGGATATGAAGGCGTTCCTGGAGCAAGTGCGGGCGTTTGCGCGTACGGATTACGCCGCGGCGCTCTCGCAGGGCGATGCGCTGCCGCCGGAGCAGCTGAATGCGATTGCGCAGAAGGTGTCGCAGTACACGGGTCTAAGCACGCAGTACGTGAAAGAGGCGAATCTGCGCATCAGCCCGACGCGCTTCCGCAAAGAATTGCTGCGGGATGAGGGCGACATTCTGGGCCGCTACGATGCTCGCTTCGAGGGAACGGACGTGGACAACGCAGGCGAGTATCCGGGGTACGATCCTTCGGATACGGGGATTGCGGGCGCATTTATTGCGGCCTTTCACGATTACCTGGTGCGCGATCTGAAGTTCGACGCGATCGATCCGGCGACGTACCGGCCATCGGCAGGCACGATCGGCCAGTGGGACTGGCATCATCGGCCTCCGGGCGCGCCGGTGCGGGGATTTGGCGGGCAACAGCAGATGCCGTATGTGGCTGGCGATCTGGCGGATGCTATGCGGAAGAATCCGAAGCTGAAGGTGTTCTCGGCAAATGGGCTCTTCGATCTGGCGACGCCCTTTTTCCTGACCGAGCAGGCGCTGGATGGCATGATGCTGGCTCCCGACCTGAGGAAGAACGTGGAGTTCGGGTATTACCCGGCGGGACACATGGTGTATCTGAACGTGGATGCGCTGAAGCAGATGCGGGGAGATGTGGAACGATTTATCGATGAGACGAGTAAAAGCAAGTAGTTGCTGGTTGCTGGTTGCTGGTGTCGCGTCAGTTCTCAGTGAAGGGCCGTCCGGAGAGGCGGCCTTTTCGTTTAGCCGGCGCGGAGGGTTTCGACGGGATCGACGTGGGTGGCGCGGCGAGCAGGAAGATAGCTGGCAATGCAGGCGATGGCGAGAAAGAGGAGCGGCGCGAGGACGAAGGCGGCGAGGTCGTGCGTGCTGGTTTTGTAGAGGATGGCGGCCATGAGCTGTGTGAGTCCGACGCCGGCGACGAGGCCGATGAGGATCCCGGTGGCGGCGAGCAGCAGGCCTTCGCGGACAACGAGCCAGAGAATGTCGCGGCGTTCAGCGCCCAGAGCGAGGCGGATGGCGAGTTCCTGGCGGCGCTGCACGACGGACCAGGCGAGCATGGCGGCGAGTCCGAGCGCCGCGAGGGCAAGCGCAGTGGCGGAGAAGGCGGCGAGCAGCAGCATCAGGAAGCGAGGCTGCGCGCGCCCGGTGTCCATGAGATCGCTGACGGTTTGCACCGCAGTGACAGGCTGATCGGGATCGACAGCGGAGATTTGCGCCTGCACGGCTGACGCGAGGCTGAGTGGCGCGACGGTGGTGCGGACGAGCAGGTGCATGTCGCCCCAGGGAAGTTGCTGAAAGGGAATGTAGACCTGCGGCATCGGGTCCTGCGCGATGCCCTGGTTATGAATGTCCTGGGCGACGCCGACGACTTCCGAAGGCGTGGGGCCACGTCCGACAAGGATGTGTTTGCCGATGGGATTTTGACTGGGCCAGAAACGGCGGGCGAAGCTCTGGTTGACGATCAGCACCTGGGGCCCGGAGGCCTTGTCGGCATCGGTGAAAGCGCGCCCCGCGAGGACGGGGACGCGCATCGTGGAGAACCAGCGCGGGCTGATCGCTTCAATGTCGAGGATGGGACGTTGGGCAAGAGGGACCTCCGGCTGGCCTTCAGGGAGCATCGGCGTCATGCGGCGGAAGTCGAGCGGGCGAGCGGCGGAGATGGCGGCGTCGCTTACGCCCGGCAGCCCCGAGACCCGGCGCAGAACCTCCTGGAAGAAGTCGATCTGCTGTTGCGGCTTCGCATATTTGACGGTGGGCAGCGCGATTTCCATGGTGAGGACATGCGTGGGTTCGAAGCCGGGATCGGTTTGCAGCAGGCGCGAGAAGCTGCGCACGAGCAGTCCGGCACCGATGAGCAGCAGGAGAGAGAGGGCGATTTGCCCGACAACGAGAGCGCTGCGCAGGCGGGCGCGCGCGCGGCTGCCGGAGACGCCGCGGCCTTCCTCGCGGAGGGCGAGGTTGAGGTCGGCGCGGGACAACTGCAGCGCGGGGAAGAGTCCGGTGAGAATTCCCGTGAGCAGCGAGATGGCAATGCTGAAGGCGAGGACGCGGGCATCGAGGTTGATGGAGATGCCCTGCGGTAATTGCGTTCCGGCGGAGGAGGCAAGCGCGCGATCGGCGGTCCAGCCGAGTAGGAGGCCGCAAAGCCCCGCAGTGCAGGCGAGCAGCAGGCTTTCAGCGACGAGCTGGCGGAGTATGGCGGCACGGCTGGCGCCGAGTGCTGACCGAACGGCGAGTTCGCGGCGGCGCGCGAACGCGCGCGAAAGCAGCAGGCTGGCAACGTTGGCGCAGCCGATGAGCAGCAGCACGCCGACGGCAGCGGTGAGAATCCAGAGCTTTCCGCGGAGATCGGCGACAA
>DATGJK010000179.1:0-7829 GCA_035295245.1 Acidobacteriaceae bacterium | reverse complement strand
GCCGACGCAGCGCCTCGGTCTCCGACGCTGCCTGCGGCATAGCCCACCCTCCGGCGGAGTAGCCGGAGCGCGCGACCGCATACCCGCGGTTCAGGATTTCCTGCAGCACGCGGCTTGGCGGGTACTTCGGATCGAAGACCTGCGGCCGCTGCATGTAACCGTGAAAGTACAAAACCAGGCCGTGGTTCCAGTTCTGGGGGACATCGATCCGGTACGAGGCGCCATTCACCGTTCCGGTTTCCGTGCGCACCGGAACCGCCGCCGGAGCGGCCGCACCGCCTGCGGCCGCTCTGCTCTCGGCCATCGATGGATTCGCCTGCGCCTGGCCCGCTGTTCCGGACGCGCTCTGCGCCCGCGCCGTGGCGGCGATCAGCAGAGCCAGAGCGAACCAGCGAAGAGGTCCGATCAAGTACGATCCTTTTCCCTGTGCGAAGATGAAGTTTCAGTCCCTTGTGTGATGCCGGAATATCCCAAACGCGAATATCGCCGCGACCATTCTAAGAAGAAACCCGCCCCCAAAGCTCCTGGCCAGCGCCTTCGCGACCGCCATCCGGCGCAACCCGAACGCGAGCAGCCGGTTCCTCCCACGCCCGGCCCGGGCCGGGAGATACCCGGAGCTGCGCGCGTTTCCCGCCGTGCCGCCGACCGCCTTCGCGCCGGTCATGTCTGGGTCTATCGCTCCGATGTCGAGGAGTGGCCCGGCGATCCGGAGAGCCTTGCAGCGAGCCTTCTGCCCGTCACCGACCGCCGCGGATCGTTGCTGGGCACTGCACTTTATAGCCCTGCTTCGGAGATTGCCCTGCGCCTCGTCACCCGCGACCTCCTTCGCGACGAAGCCGAATGGCTCAGCCTGCTGCGCTCGCGCCTGCATGCGTCCATGGCTCGGCGTGCGCCGTTGCTCAATGCGGAGAACGACGCCTGCCGCCTCGTTTTCAGCGAGGCGGATGAGCTACCCGGCATCACCGCGGACCAATACGCCGGGCTCATCATCGTGCAGTTGCGGCACAAAGCTCTCGACAACGATTCAGTCCGGAGCGCGCTTACCGAGAGCCTTCGTGAAGACCTCGATCCCCTGGCCATCATCGAGCGTGAGGATCCGCGCATTCGCGAACTGGAACAACTCAGCGTGCCGCCGTCAGCCACGCTCTACGCGCGCGATGCCGAGCCGGTGACGAACACCATCTTCCGCATCAACGGCCTGCGCTTTCATTTCGACGCCGCCAGCGGACAAAAAACCGGAGCCTTCCTCGACCAGCGCGAGAACTACGCTGCCGCCGCCAGCTACGCTTCGGGCGAGGCCCTTGATGTCTGCACGTACCAGGGTGGATTTGCGCTGCATTTGGCGCGCACCTGCTCTCGCGTCACCGGCATCGATGTCTCTCGTGCGGCCCTTGAAGTCGCCGAACGCAATCTCGACGAGAATCGCGACGCGCTGCGCGCCGAAGTCGACTGGGTCGAAGCTGACGCCTTCGACCTGCTGCGCGACTGGAGCGACGCCGGCACGGCGTACGACACCATTGTCCTCGATCCCCCGGCCTTCGCGAAGACGAAGCGCGCCGTCGAGGGCGCCCTGCGCGGCTATCGCGAACTGAACCTGCGCGCGCTAAAAATGTTGCGTCCCGGCGGCCGCCTGATCACCTGCTCCTGCTCGCACCATGTCTCCCTCGCCGAGTTCATGGATACGATCCGTGCCGCCGCCGGCGATGCTCGCCGCCGTGTGCGCCTGCTCGAGGTGCGCGGCGCCGCCGCCGATCACCCGGTCGTGCTCAACATCCCGGAAACCGAATACCTGAAGTGCGTGATTGTCGAAGCGGACTAGGGGGTAGGGTATAGGGGCTAGGGTGTAGGGGATGAAACGTATGGTTAGGGATTGGCCACAGGTGATAGCGTCCAGGGATATAACTCTGGGAATAGGCTCTGGCGGGGAAGAGTCTGGCGTCGAACTCAGTCCTACACCCTATCCCCTACCCCCTAAACCCTGCTTTCCTCCGCATACTCCGGCGAAAGCTCGCGCAGTTTCCGCACAAGGTCGATCAGCCGCTCGGCCACGAAGTCGACCTCTTCTTCCGTGTTGAAGCGCCCGATTCCAAAGCGGATCGTGCTGTGCGCCGCCTGGTCGTCGAGGCCAATCCCCCGCAGAACATGCGACGGCTCAATCTTTGCCGATGTGCACGCCGATCCGCTCGAGAGCGCGACGTCTCTCAGTCCCACCATCAGAGATTCGCTGTCCACGTGCTCGAAGGTCATGCTGAGATTTCCCGGCAGCCGGTGCTGCAGATCGCCGTTCACTCGCACGCGTTGGACTTCGGCCGTCAGTTTCGCCTGCAGCCTGTCGCGCAGCGCTGCCAGCCGCAAGGCATCCGCCTCCATCTCCTCCGCAGCCAGCGCGCAGGCTGCGCCCAGACCAACGATTCCTGGCACGTTGAGCGTGCCCGACCGCATTCCCCGCTCATGACCGCCGCCATGCATCTGCTCGGCCAGGGCGATCCGCGGGTTCCTCTTGCGCACATAGAGCGCACCCACACCCTTCGGACCGTAAATTTTGTGTCCCGAAATCGACAGCAGATCGATGCCGCTGCGGTTCACGTCGATGGAGATCTTGCCGGTCGCCTGCGCTGCATCCGTGTGGAAGAGCACGCCACGCTCGCCGCAGAGCGCGCCAATCTCGTCGATGGCCTGGATCGTCCCAATCTCGTTGTTCGCAACCATGATGGAGACCAGCAGCGGCATCTCCTCATCCATGGCACGGCGCAGATCGTCCAGGTGCACTCGGCCCTGTTGGTCAGGATCCAGCACCGTCACGCGGCAGCCCTGCTTCGCCAGCCACTTGCACGGGTCGAGCACGGCGTTGTGTTCGGTCGCCTGCGTGACCACGTGGAGGGCACGCTGTGGATCGCTGTTCCGCGCTGCTTCCACGACCCCCTTCAGCGCGAGGTTATTGCTTTCGGTAGCGCCGCTGGTGAAGACAATCTCCTTCGCCGTCGCCCCAATGAGTTTTGCCACCTGCTCGCGCGCTGTTTCCACGGCCTGATCGGCGGCCCATCCAAAGCTGTGGCTGCGGCTGGAAGGATTGCCGTACGCCGATGTCAGGTACGGCATCATCGCCTCCAGCACACGAGGGTCAATGGGCGTGGTGGCGTGGTTGTCGAAATAAATGGGCAGCTTCATCAGCCCCAGCTTACATCCGGATTGAGATCAGTTCCTGCGCCTTTTCGGCGGCCGGCTCCGCCAGGTCGGCGATGCTGATGCTGCGCAACAGGACAGAGATCGAATCGTTCACCCGCGCCAGCGGTTCTTTGATGGTGCAGCTATCCGTCAGTTCGCACCCGTCGTGACTGGGTCCGCACGACGTGATAAACAGCGGCCCGTCAATGGCGTGTATCACCTCAAACGCCGATATCTCCCGCGGATTTTTGAGCAGGGAGTAGCCGCCGCTCATGCCGGCGTGCGAACGCAGGATCCCGACCTTCGCCAGCCGCTGCAGGATCTTCGCCAGCAACTGCGGCGGAATGTGATACGCCTCGGCAATGTCCCGGGCGCTGAGCGAGCTTTCGTTCGGATGCTCAGCCAGATACTTCAGGGCCATCAGGCCATAGTCGGCTTTTTTGGTGAGCCGGAGCATGGGTTCCCGATACCAGTTTACCGTGTTTAGCCTCAGTAAACGGTCGAAATTCAGCCCCGAACGGGGATTACTATCGGTCAGTCAGCGACTTACCGCCGCTCGCGCGGACGGGATGGACGCGCCTCCCCTCGATCAGAGCAGGCATTTCTAAACCCTAAACGCTAGACCCTATACCCTGCTTTCAAACCCATCCGCCATCGATAATGTGATTCTGTCCCGTAATCGCCGCGCTGTCGTCCGCCGCCAGAAACAATACCAGCCGCGCGATCTCCTCCGGCGTGAGCAGCCGCTTCAGCGACTGCGCCGCCAAAATCTCCGCCTGATACTCCGGCGTAAACCACAGCCGCATTTGCCGCTCCGTCGCGATCGCTCCCGGCATCACGCAGTTCACGCGAATGCCCTCCGGCCCCAGCTCATGGGCCAGCGTCTTCGTCATGCCCACGATCGCCGCCTTCGCCGTCACGTACACCGGCACGTTCGTCGATGGGATCACCCATGCAATGGAGCTCATGTTGATAATCGAGCCCCGTCCCGCCTGCCGCATTGCCGGAATCACCGCCTGCGTCATGAAGAACTGGTGCTTCAGGTTCACCGCGATCGTGCGGTCCCAGAATTCCGGGGTGACCTCCTCGATGGCGTGCCGCGTATCATTCCCCGCATTGTTCACCAGCACGTCGACGGTGCCGAACCGCTGCAGAATCGTCTCTGCGGCGCGGCCGAGCGCGGCCGTGTCCGTCAGATCGCAGGTGAGAAACAGCGGCCGCGGCGCGCCGGCTTCTTCAATACGGCGACTGAGCGCCTCGCCCGCATCGGCCTGCAGATCGAGGAACGCCACTCGGGCGCCATTGGCCCCAAAGGCTTCGACAATCGCTTCCCCAATCCCGCTCGCGCCGCCCGTCACGACAACGACCCGGTCGCGCAGACTTGGGTATCTTGCAAAGCGGTCTGGCTCGTTCATTGTTACCGATCATAGACGCGGCACTCGCGCTGGCCCCCTTCGTCTCGGCAAAGCCTCGCGAAATCGACTATGGTGGCAGGGTTACTCATTCCTGCTCGGGAGCTACACACGTGAATCGGAGGAGTTTTCTCAAGGCCGCCGGCACCGCATCCACACAGACGCTCTTTGCTGCGCGCCTGCACGCCATGGAAGACAAGCCGGAGCCCAGCGGCCCCGGCATCCTGCTCCGCCCGCAGCAGGAGGAGCCGCAGAAGCCCGTCGCCGCCAACAACCACATCCAGATCGCGCTGATTGGCGCTGGTGGGCAAGGCCAGTACGACACGCGCGTCGCCGCCTCTGTCCCCGGCGTGAAAGTGGTCGCCGCCGCCGACTGCTATGACGGCCGCCTCACGCACGCGAAAGAACTTTGGGGCGACGATATCCAGACCACCCGCGACTACCGCGAAATCCTCGCCCGCAAAGACGTCGACGCCGTCATCATCGGCACGCCCGACCACTGGCACAAGCAGGCCTCCATCGATGCCATGCGTGCCGGCAAGGACGTTTACTGCGAGAAGCCGATGATCCACCTCTACAGCGACGGACCCGCGATGATCGAAGCGGCGAAATCCACCGGCCGCATCCTGCAGATCGGCAGTCAGCGCGTCAGCAGCATCCTCTACATCAAGGCGAAGGAACTGCTCGCCTCCGGCGCGATCGGCAAGCTGAATATGGTCTCCGCCTTCTGGGACCGCAACTCCTCGATTGGCGCCTGGAACTACACCGTTCCGCCGGACGCTTCGCCCGAAACCTGCGACTGGCCGCGCTTTCTCGGCTCCGCGCCGAAGGTCCCCTTCGATGGCGAGCATTTCTTCCAGTGGCGCAAGTGGAAGGCCTATGGCAGCGGCGTCGCCGGCGATCTGTTCGTGCATCTTTTCAGCGGCACGCACTTCATTACCGGCGTTGACGGCCCCACGCGCGCCATGGCCACCGGCGGCCTGCGTTTTTGGAAAGACGGCCGCGACGTCCCCGACGTGCTCCTCGGCCTCTTTGACTATCCCGAAGGATTCAACCTCAGCCTGCGCGTGAACTTCGTCGACGGCGGCGCCGAGGGCGAAGGCTTCCTCTTTGCCGGCTCCGAAGGCACCATGGAAATCGCCGGCAACGCGCTCATTGTGAACCGCGTTCCCCGCGAAAAAGAGCCTGGCCTGATGATCGGCTCCTTCGACAACGCCATGCAGAAGCAGATCACCGCCGCTTATCGGGAGAAGTATCCGCTCGTCGAACCCACCGAGCCCACCCGCGTCGGCAACGACCGCTACGTCGTCCCGCGCGACTACAGCGACAGCTACGACCACTTCAAAAACTTCTTCGCCTCGGTCCGCTCGCGCAAGCCGGTCGTCGAAGATGCGGTCTTCGGCTACCGCGCCGCCGGCGCCGCGCTCCTCAGCAATCTGAGCTACGACCAGGGCAAGATTGTCGGCTGGGATCCGGTCGCGATGAAGCTGACGTAGGGGATACGGTATAGGGTTTAGGGTCTAGAAAATCCGGCCTCGTCTCCGCCGAAACCTATACCCTATCCCCTACACCCTACCCCCTATACGCTAGGGCAGCTCCCGCACCCAGATATTCCTGAAACTGATCGGCTCGCTCTTGTCCCCGTGCGCCTGCAGCTTGATCGGCGCGCGATCGTATGCCTTCCAGAACGGCTTCCCGATGTAGAGCGTCTGCCCCTGCAGCTGGAAATGATCCTCGACCAGTACGCCATTCCAGAAGACCGTCGCATACGCAGGCGTCTTGAGCGACCCGTCCGCATTGAACCGCGGCGCCGTCCACACCACGTCATAGGTCTGCCATTCGCCGGGCTTGCGCGCGGCGTTCGCCAGCGGGATGGCCTGTTTGTAGAGGCTCCCCGCCATCCCGTTCACGTAGGTCGCGTTGTTGTAAGAATCGAGCACCTGCAGCTCGTATCCCGCATCGCCCGGCCCCAGTGAAGCCAGAAAGACGCCGCTGTTGCCTCGTGCCTGCCCGCTGCCGGTAATGTCGGAGGGAATTCTCCACTCGATGTGCAGCTGGTAATCCTTAAATGTGCGCCTGGTCTCGATGTTGCCGCCGCCGTTCTTGTTCACGGTGAGCATGCCATCCGCGACAACCCACTGCGCCGGCGTATTATCCTTCGCCGAGACCCACTGGCTCTCGTCCTTGCCGTCGAAGAGGACAATCGCGTCCGATGGCGGATCGGAATCCTTCGCTCCCGGCGTGACCACCGGCGGCACCGGCTGCCACACCTCGGTCTCTTCCGGCTTCATTGTGGATGGTTGTTGGGCGAAAACGGGAGCAGCGAGAACAAGCAGCAGAGCAAAAGCGAGCATGCGCATACCCTGAGGAGAATAGCCAATCAGCGCATCCTTCAGCAATGCTGCCTCAGATGAAGCGGCAACCCTGGACGAATCTAGTCTTGAAACATTCTTCGGCGACATTGACGATTGTCGAATTGAGGAGATCCAGCCTGTTTTCAATCCGTGGAAGAAGGAATTTGCCAAATTCAAACTCGATCCAAAATCGGGAACAGCCAGCGTCCCGGACCTCAATGGCAGTTCCGGTCCAGGGATTCGAAAAGGTCCCTGCATCCGGCTCGTAGCTGCACGGGGAGCCAAATTGTGGGATTTTTCGATCGGTTTGAATCCCAAAGTCCCAAGCCGAAGTAGAAATCGCTGTTGGACGCGCCTTGCAGCTGAGCCCGCAAAAACATGATCCCTTGAAGGGGTTCCCGTCTGTAATGAAAAGTTCGAGCGGGGCGTCGATGGGCTCCCATTCGCCCGATGCAAAAAACGTGTATTGCTGAAGCCCTGCGATTGCCTCGGCGAGATCGCGAGGGCTCGTGAACACGCCAATACTTCCTGACATCGATGAAAGTGTTTGTCAGCGCCCGGCTTCACAGCCCCCAAAAACTCGCTTCCTGGAAAACGCTACGACTTCAAGGGAAACTCCGATGCGCTTTGTGCCAGGGCACGACTCTAGTCGTGTCGTATCGGTCCGCAAATATCTCCGGGCTTTAGCCCTTGCGGAACGCCTTCACGCTATCGGCGCCATCGCATTCTTCTGCTTCCGCCGCACCAGCCGCGGCACCAGCAGCAGCGTGATCGCAAACAGAAAAATCGACGCCGCGGTGAATCCCAAATGCCCGTGCCGCAGGTCTTCGAACAGCAGCTTGAACGCGACGAATACCAGCGCCACCCAGGCCAGCATCGCCAGCTCGCTCCGCTGCCG
>DATGJK010000178.1:0-4214 GCA_035295245.1 Acidobacteriaceae bacterium | reverse complement strand
GTCGAGCGGGAGGATTCCGTTCTCGTTCCTGAGGAGCACGATTCCCTGCTCCGCAATCGAGCGCGCGATGGCTCCGTGCTCGAGAACAGGAATCGGCGCCGGTTTCTTTTGCGGGCCGAACCAGCCGAACTGAATCATCTTTGTGAAGCGGCGGATGAGCATGGCGTCGAGCACGGTCTCAGGAACCTGCTTGTCCTGGACGGCCTGACGCAGCGCGTCGCCGAAGTACTGCCCGGTTGGAAACTCAACATCGAGTCCGGCAAGGGCGCTGGGCACGGTGCTGTGGGTTTTTCCCCGGAAGAGCGACTGTCCGAGAATGGACGCCGGATTTCAAAACTGGCCATCGAGAGAGACTTATATAAGGTAGAAGCGCCGGTAACTTATAGCGTTCGCATGTCTGCGCGGGTTCACAGGGTGGCCGCACAATTGCTGGTTATGACACCTTCACTGAAGGTGTATGCTTCCGAGCATCGAGTCCATCGATACAATTTTCGCGGTTCCGCCGGCCAAGCGGGCCCAAAAGGAGCTGGTCCGTCCATGATGAGAGTGAGCAGAAGAGCGATGTTGGGATGGGTCGCGGGTCTCGCGCTGGGCGCATGGGTCTGCGGCCAGGCAGGGGCACAAGCGCCCGCGGCTAAGGCGAGCGGCGGAGGCGGCATCGCGGGGACCTGGCAAGGCACGCTGCACGCGCCGGGCGGGCACGACCTGCGAACCGTGCTGAAGATCACTCAGGACGACAAGAGCGCGCTGCACGCAACCTTTTACAGCATCGACCAGAGCGGCCAGGGAATTCCGACGAGCTCGATCAGCTTTGCGAACGGGACGCTGAAGTACGGAATCGAGTTCATCAGCCTGTCGTACGAAGGAAAGATGTCGGCGGACGGAAACTCGATCAGCGGGACGAGCACGCAGGGCGATCATTCACTGCCGCTGGTGTTCGAGCGGGCAACGCCGGAGACGGAGTGGGCGATGCCGGCGCCGCCGCCGAAGATTCCGCCGATGCCGGCCGACGCGCACCCGACGTTCGAGGTGGCGACGATTAAGCCCACGAAGCCGGACGAGCAGCGGACCTATCTGATCTGGCGCGGCGGCGACATGCAGGTGGTGAATTTCTCCCTCGCGAACCTGGTGAAGTTTGCTTACGACGTGCAGGACAAACAGATCATCGGCGGACCGGACTGGATGGGCTCGGAGAAGTTCGACATCGAGGCGAAGCCGGACGTCCCCGGTCAACCGACTGGAGAGCAGCTGAAGGAGATGATGCAGAAGCTGCTGGCGGACCGGTACGGGCTGAAGTTCCACAAGGACGAGAAGGACATGCCGGCCTATGTGTTGACGGTGGGCAAAGACGGTCCGAAGATGAAGGAAAACACGAGCAACCCGAATGGGCTGCCGGCACTCTTCTTCGGCCCGATCGGCACGCTGCATGTGATGAACGCGACGATGCAGAACTTCACCGGCCTGATGCAGTCGGCGGTGCTGGATCGCCCGGTGGTGGACCGCACGGGGCTGAACGGGCGGTGGGATTTCACGCTGAAATGGACGCCGGATGAATCGCAGTTCGCGGGCATGGGAGTGAAGGTGCCTCCACCCGCCGCTGACGATCCCAACCCGGCGCCACCGCTGTTCACGGCCATCCAGGAGCAGCTTGATCTCAAGCTGGAGGCACAAAGAACGAATGTGCCGGTGCTGGTGATCGACCACGTCGATCATCCTTCGGCGAACTGAATCAGCGCTGCCGGCGTATGCATGACTGAAGGCTGAACAGGCGATGACGGCCGGCGGGAATTCGCTCGGAACGCTCTCCCACGGATGATCGAATCATTGGCCGGCTGCGTCTTTCTGATCACACAGAGGCCGCACTGCACCCGATGGATATGTTGACGCGAAGAGTGGCGGGATTGCGCGCACGGAAATGGGTGCTCGTGCTCGCGCTGCTGCTCGCCTCCGCATGCGCCTGGGCCACGGAATATCACGGGCAGGTCTTCGTGGAGGGCGTACCTGTTCCCGGCGCCACGGTGACGCTGACACGGGAGGGAAAGACCTTCTCGACCGTGACGGACGTGCAGGGAATCTACGCATTCGCCGATGTGGCGGTCGGCACCTGGAAGATTGAAATTCAGATGCGGGGCTTCGAGACCCTGCACAGCGAGGTGACGGTCGCGCCGAATGCGCCGCAGGGCAAGTTCGATCTGACACTGCTGCCGATGGACCAGTTGCTGGCTCAGACCCGAGTGACGGCAGCGGCCGCTGCGCCGAATCCGCAACTGGCCAGCAGAGCACCGGCCAAGCCGAAACATGAGGAGAGGGCGCCGGAGACCGCGGCGGCGGTGAAGCCGCCATCCGGCGATGAGAGCAACGACGATGCCGCGGATGGGCTGCTGATCAACGGCAGCGACAATAACGCGGCAACCTCGAAGTATTCCCTGTCGCCGGCTTTCGGCAACCACCGGCCGGGCACGCGGGGGCTTTACACAGGCGGGTTCGCCAGCGCGGTCAGTAATTCGGCGCTGGACGCGCGGCCTTATTCGCTGACGGGCTTCCAGATTCCGAAGGCGGCGTACAGCCGGATCATCGCGGGCTTTACCGCGGGCGGGCCATTGATCATTCCCCACGTCTTCTATCACGGGCCGCAGTTCTTCGTGGCGTATCAGTGGACGCGCGACACCACCGGAGCTATCGATCCGGCACTGATGCCGGATACGGCAGAGCGCAGCGGGGATCTGAGCGGACTGACGAATCCGCTGGGACAGCCGCTGACGATCTACAACCCGGCAACCGGGCAGCCATTCACCGGCCCAATTCCGGTCAGTGCGCAGGCGCAGAGCCTGCTGACGCTGTATCCGCTGCCCAACATTCCGGGAAGCGCGCGCTACAACTACGAGACCGAGGTGCTGAGCCACACGCACGCCGACGCGCTGCAGGCACGGCTGGACAAGACGCTGGGTCGGCGGGATCAGCTCTACGGCCAAATTGCGCTGAAAAGCACGCGCGCCGATGCCGCCAATGTGTTTCAGTTTGTCGATACAACGGACACGCTGGGCCTTCATGCGCGCATCAACTGGTCTCACCAGTACAACCACGGGATGCTGGTGGTGCTGGGTTACGACTTCTCGCGGCTGCGCACATTGCTGCGACCGGAGTTTGAGAATCGCGACAACATTTCCGGTAACGCCGGGATCACGGGAAACGATCAGAATCCGCGGGAGTGGGGGCCGCCGTACCTGATCTTCTCGAGCGGAACCGCCGCGCTCGACGATGCGAACAGCGAGTTCAACCGCAACCGGACGGACGCGTTCTCGGCGAAGGTGTCGACGACTCAGCGGCGGCATACGATCAGCTTTGGCGGCGATTACCGGAAAGAAGAGTTCAACGAGTTTACGGAATCCAACCCGCGGGGGACGTTCACATTCACAGGCGCAGCTACAGCGGCGCCGGGGAGTCCTGCCGTTACGCCGGGCGCAATCTCCACGAGTGGGTCGGATTTCGCGGACTTCCTGCTGGGCATTCCGGATACGAGCGCCGTGGCGTTTGGGAATCCGGACAAGTATTTTCGGCAGCCGGCGTACGATCTCTACGTCAATGACAACTTCCGGATGCGGCCGGAGCTGACGATCGAAGCCGGAATGCGCTGGGAATACGGCTCGCCGATGACCGAGCTGTATGGGCGGCTGGTGAATCTGGACATTGGCCCGGGGTTCGCGGCAGCGACACCGGTGGTCGGCAATACTCCGACAGGCGCGCTGACGGGGACGAGATATCCCGCATCGCTGGTACGTCCCGACCGGCGGGGGTTCGAGCCGCGAATCGGGATTTCGTGGCGTCCCATTCCCGCCTCGACGCTGGTGATACGGTCGGGTTACGGCATCTACGACGACACATCCATTTACCTTTCGAGCGCGCAGATGATGGCGCAGCAGGCGCCCCTCTCGAAGAGCCTGACGGTCGCGAACAGCAATACTTGTCCTCTGACGCTGGCGGACGGCTTCCGCAACTGTGCGGGGATCACGCAGGACACGTATGCCGTCGATCCGAACCTGCGCGTCGGATACGCGCAAATCTGGAATCTCTCCATGCAGAAGGATTTCCCGGCGGCGCTGGTGGTGACGGCCACCTATATGGGCGTAAAGGGCACGCGCGGCATGCAGGAATTTTTGCCGAACACCTACCCGATCGGGGCGGCGAATCCGTGTCCCTCGTGCCCGAAGGGTTTT
>DATGJK010000177.1:0-12748 GCA_035295245.1 Acidobacteriaceae bacterium | reverse complement strand
TCGCTGCCGACAACCTGCACGGTGGTCGAGGCCTGACCGACCGTCAACTGCACGTTGGCGGGAACAACAACACCCGGCGATACGGACACCGTCAGAGTCGCTGTCTCAAAACCGGACGCGGTCACCGAGACCTTGTAGTGGCCGGGAGTGAGAAGCGAAACGCGGTAAGCGCCGCCCGCATCGCTCGTCGCAGCCTTGCTCTGGCCGGTTTCCACGCTGGTCACGGTGACGTGAGCATTGGGAACGACCGCGCCGGACGGATCGGTAACGGTACCACTGATATCGCCCGAGATCAGTGTTTGTGCTGATAGCGGCTGAGGGACATTCAGCAAAAAGTATGCAGGGAGGGTCAGGAACAGAGGGAACACCGCCCGTGCCCATTTGCGGGAGACTCGATACATGAACAACCTCCAAAACTCGACCAGGAATTAAACCAATGGAAGCTTAACCGGTGCACTTATGCAATCGTCGTGCCAGTTGGTAAGGAAATAAGCCACGCATTTTCAATAACTTCTGCCACGAGAATCTTAGCCATTGCTGATTGACCTATATAAATCTGGATGATTGTGGACCGGTTCTACAGGAATTGGAATCGGTAAGGTACTTTTGCATGGGCCCAAATCGCGGAACAAAACAAAGGGCCGCCGCAGCGGCCCTGCATTGTTGAACCGGACTTCGAATCAGAAGACGAACTTCGCCCAGAACCGCAGCTGACGCTCGTCGTCGAACCGTGCTGCGTTCTTGTTCATGAACGGATCGCCGGGTCCAGGGGCAGCGTCGAGTAAGTGCGTGTCCACGATCCCGACGTTGTTGTGGTTGAAGACGTTTTCCGCCTCAGCGCGAAGCTGAATTGCGGCATCCTCCATGCGGTGAATGTGCAGCCCGAATCCCTTCTGCAGCGCCCAGGTTTCGTTCCAGAACCCCGGGTTCTGGAAGCTGTTCCGCCCGATTTCCTTCGCCATATCGGCCGATGTGTACGGATACGGAACGACCCAGTGGACGTTAGAGGGGTTCACCTGATTGCAGGCGCCAGTTGCATCGTTCGCGCCGTAATCGAAATACCCTTCGCCCGGCGCATTGCTGCAGCCGAGCACATAACCATCCATGCCGATGGTCTCGAATCCGGCCTTTGGGTTACCGAGCAGCGGGCGATCGTTTGCCGAGCTGCCATCGCCGTTGAAGTCAAATCCAGAAAGGCTGAAGCTGTTGTATTCCCCGCTCTGCCAGAAGCTCTCTCCGGAGAACTGCCAGTGGCGCGTTACAACGTCAAGCACTTCATTCACGCCCTTGTTGTCGAGCGAGCGAATGTTCGGAACCTGCCAGACATAGGACAGCGCCGCGTAATGGCGATGATCGTAGACCGACGGGCCCCAATCGCGCTTGCGCATACCGGGAGCGAGGTTGGAGGAGTAGGACGTATCCTGGCCGGTGAAAGAGAAGACCTCGGAGCCGTCATCCAGCGCCTTGCTGTAGTCATAACTGCCCTGGATGAAGAGTCCATGGGTGAAATTGTGAAGGACGCCGACCTGCAGGCCGTTGTATTCCGAATCGGCGAAGTTGCCGCGTGCAATGATCGCACCACGATTCGGGTTCAAACGACGCCCCGTGGCGGGATCAAAGTAGTTGTACTGCTGGTTGGCGAAAAGCTTCTCGCCGCGATCGCCGACGTAGTTCACCGTCAGCTTGATCTGCCCAGGCAGCTCACGTTCCACGCCGAGGTTCCACTGATAGGTCTGTGGGTTGACCAGGTTGTTGACCGTCAATTCGACGGTGCTGAACGGGCTGATCGTCGCGGAGGGCTTCATACCCGGGATGATGGTGTTCGCATTCGGCGCGCCGCGTCCCGTCGTCACCTCAACCAGCGGGAGCTGCGTGTTGGGAGCGCTGGCCAGCGAGTTGTCCGGAATGTTGGTGAAGAGGACATCGTAGAAGATGCCAAAGGCGGCGTGGTAGACGGACTTGCCGTCGCCCATGAAGCCGCCGTTATGGGGACTGTATGCAAAGCCCACACGGGGACCGAAGTTGTTCCGGTCTTCGGCCACCTTGTAGTGGCTGGTGATGGGATCCGTCAACACCGTTGTCGGAACAATGGCCGGATACGGCATCGCGTTCTCGGGATCGGTCTGGAATTCCCAGCGGAGTCCGAGATTGGCGGTGAAATCCGGCGTCACTTTGATGTCGTCCTGGCCAAAGAAGGCCATCTGCCACTGGTGGGAGTCGAGGCGGTTGCTGCCGAAGTTCTTCTCGGCAATTCCGGCCGTGCCCAGATAGTTGTCAATGAAGTTATTCAGAGCCGAGTACCCGGTGCTCTTGGTAAAGGAGAGAGAACCGAAGTTGTTGAAGGGCACAAAATCCCGCGCCAGCACGCGCGAAACGTCGGCGCCGACACGCAGGGTATGGCGACCGAAAGTCTTCGAAACGGTGTCCTGAAACTGATAGGAATCGTGACCGCGGCCCTGTGGCAGCGATGTAGACTGTGGCCCGAGCAGCGGCAGGCCGGTATTGGAGATGGTGATGACCGGCGATGTGTACAGCGGATTCGCTATCGTGGCCGGCAGAGGCGCAAATGCGAAGTTGATACGCGTCACGGAGACGCGGAATTCATTGATCAGAGTCGGCGTGAAGACATGGGTGTACTCGCCACCGCCCTGTTCGGCCGGTCCGCCCTGATAGGAGTCGAAGCCAGGAAGCTGCGAGGGGAAGTTGAACCAGTCCGGAGAGAGAAAATTGTAGTCGTGCAGAAAGCGGCCGGACAGATGATCCTTCGTGGTTGCCTGATAGTCCACCTTGGCGGTCCACTGCGTGTCGGTGCTCTGCTGGGCCTGGTTGGGACGTTTGTACGGCGCGAAGACAATCGTGCAGGAGACACAGCCCGGCTCGTTGGTGACCGTCTGCGAAGCCGATGATCCACTCGCCGGGATGTACTGGCTCAGAGAGCCGATGTACTTCAGCAGCAGATTCGCGTTAGTGCTGTTCATGCCCTGCAACAGAGCGTAGCTGGCCGGAGTGGGCAGGTGGATGATAGCGGGTGTGGCCTTGCCGTAAAAACGAGACCACTGCGAAGCACCAAATACCCAGAGGCGGTCCCGTACGAGAGGAGCGCCGAGCGTGAAGCCGTACTGGTGCTGGTCGTAGCGCGCCTTGGTCTCCCCCGAGACGCCGCGACTCTGCCCGTTCACTGCGTTCAGGCCGGAACCAGAATAGAGATCCCACGCGCTGCCATGGGGCGTATTGGTGCCGCTCTTACTCACCAGGTTCACCACCGCGCCGCCCGCACGCCCGAATTCCGCTGAGTAGGAGTTGGTGAGAACCGTTACCGACGAGTACATGTCCGGAATATTCGCCTGGAGAGCCTGCCCGGCAATGGCATTATCGTTGTCGTCCTGACCGTCGATGAGGTAGTTGTTGGCGCGCGGCCGAGTGCCGTTCACCGACACGTCGATGCCGTTGCTCAGACCTCCATTGTTCACCATCTGAACGCCCGGAACGGTTTCCACCAGCTCTACCGGATTCAGCGAGAAGATCGGCATGGTGGACAGCTCAGCGCTGCTGATCGTGGAGGCGAGCTGCCCGGTATCGGTATCCAGATTGGCGGCATTGGCAGCCTCCACCTGAACCTCCGAAGTGAGCTTGCCGACCTGGAGCGTGATGTCTTGTGACGTGATAACCGAAGGCTGGACTGCCAAATGATCGATCTGCTTCGGATCGAACCCCTGGGCCGTGATCTTGATGGAGTAGGGGCCGGGCTGCACGGCATCGGCGCGATAGGCTCCCTCGCCGCTGGTGACCACTACGCGGGATACCTGGGTAGCTTCATTCGTCAGCGTGACGGTGGCGCCGGCGATCACGGCGCCGCTGGGATCGCGCACCGTTCCGCTGATCGTGCCCAGACTGGTTTGCCCCAGCACGAGCCCGGGTGTCATGAGGGCGAGCACAGCGAACAGGAAAACGAACAGCGAAGCGAATGACCAAATTCTGCACCTGAAGTTCACAAAAGCCTCCCAAGGCATACGAACCCTGGCTGCCCCATTCGACCTTGAGCACAGGGTGTGTGTTGTTTTGCGCTACCTTTGGTCATCGTGTCTCGCAATTTTCAGGCCACTTCTGGTACCGCGCGAACCCCATTCCACGTGCAATGTGCATCGGCCTCCCGTCACTAATTCTGAGTATTGAAAATACAATGGCTTGGCAGAGGATTCCTCCAAGTCATCCCGGGTAGCTCCGGAGTAAACCGCCGGTGTGCGGAATAACGGTTTGAGCACCTAGGCACGTTACTTGCCTCCAGATTTTCATAGGTCCCACCTATAACGGTATGCATTCTCACACGCACAAAGGAAAGGGCGCCCGAAGGCGCCCTTTCATCGCGAAGGGCCTGATCTGGCCTAAAAGAGGATCCTAAGCGCCAGCTGACTCTGCCGTGCGGCCGCCGCACTCGTCACGTTCCCGAATGTCGATCCCAGATGGGAGTAGTTGCCGTCTGGATTATTGAACTGCGTGTGATTGAAGACGTTGTCGCTCTCCATACGCATCTGGAACCAGATATTGCGTTCCGTGCTCAGGTAGAAGTTCTTTGCCAGAACGACGTTGGTGTTGTTGATCCCCGGTCCGTGGTATGGATCGCGGTGCACATTGCCGAAGGTACCCAACGGCTCAGGGGCGAAGGCAGCAGAGGCATTGGTAATGGCAGCGCTGTACCCGGTTCCGGCCTGACGCGTCCGAAGATTACCGGTCGCGATGGGTGCCAGTTGCTCCGGCACGTCGGGACACGCATAGAAATAAGCCGAACTGGCGCACCACATCGAGGAGGATGTGCCGCCGCCGTAGGAGATGTCGTAGGGGAAGCCCTGCGCCAGCGTAATAATTCCAGACACTTCCCACCCAGCCAGCGCTACGTTTTTCAGGGTGTAAGCGGGACCGCTGAACTTCGGCACGATATAGAGCGGCGACAATACGAAGCGGTTGCGCGCATCGTACGCCGAGTCGCCATAGTTCAGAGGCTTATAGAACTGGTTCCAGCCGCGGCCGTTGCTGCCGCCGAAACCGGAATTCTCAAAACTCGACCCGCTGTCGATTGCGTGGGCATACGTATAGGCCATGATGAAGGTCAGGCCGTGGGTCGCGCCCTTCTGCACCAGCACCTGCAGCGAGTTGTAATTCGAATTCGCAAACGATCCGACCGTGCCCACACTGCGGATGCTTGCATCATTTCCGATCGTATGGCTCGGGAAATACAGCGGCTGCTGGTTGCGGTACTTCGTTACGGTCGGGTTCCCGCATTGCACCGTATCGGCAACGCATGCCGCATGTCCTGCGGCGGTGATGTAGTCGGATTCGTACGCGGACTGATTGTGGCGGGCCAGGGAGCCGACGTAGCTGAGGCGGGCGAGGATCTGCGACGGGAGCTGGCGTTCGACGCCGATTTGGAAGTTCTCAGCGTACGGTGCGCGGAAGCTCGGGCCATACGTGCTGATGCCCATCGGCTCAACCGCCTTCCACTGAGCCGCGGTCAATTGCGTCCCTTTGGTCGGGAAGGTAAATGGAAACTTGCTGGCGTAGACCTGGCCTGTATTGACGTCCTCATAGGGATTGCCGAAAGCCGGAGCGTTCCCCGTGGGATAGTCGAGCACTCCTGAGGAGTTGAGCCCGAAGGGAGGCGTCTCCAGCGTCTGGAGAGAACTCTCCTCTTCGGTGCGATCGTAGTAGATGCCCATCCCGCCGCGCACAGCGAACTTCCTCGCATCTCCTCCGGAGAGCCAACCCAGGCTTGGGGCCCAGGCGAAGCCCACGCGCGGACCGAACTCATCGTAACGGGTGGTGGCCTGGCCGGTGTTTTTGCAGCCACCCTCGCCCGGATAAGCAATGTCGGTCGGTGCACCCACAAAGAGAGTGGAATTAAATCCGTTGACGAAGCAGGCAATGCCTTCGCCACCGTACTGATGCGCGCGCAGCGGCGTGTCGATGGAATATGCCAGGCCGTAGTTGAGGGTAAAGGAGTTGGTCAGCTTCCACTGATCCTGACCATAGAGGTAATTCAGGAAGGCATCGGCCTGAATCACGGCTCCTGTCCCCTGGCTGTAACTGCCCGGGACGCCCAGCACGAAATCCAGAGCGCCGTCGCCGGAGGTGTAATTGCTGCTGGTGGAGTTAAAACTGTACGAACCATTGTTTCTCGCGCTGAAGGGGTTGGTTACGTTGAAGCGTTCGCCTTCGTATCCGAACTTCAGCACGTGCTTGCCGAGGACCTTGGAGATCGAATCGTCCAGCTGAATGGCCTGGTCGATACGGGGCTGCGGTCCGTTGGTGCTGAAACCCAGCTCGAAACCGACGCCATTCTGACCGGTGATGGTGACAGCAGGCAGCCCCTCGCCCTTGGTGTTCTCGGGCGTAATCGCGAACCCAACGGTTGACGGCGCGACCGCCGACTGCGGTTCCACCGCGTCATAATTGAAGCGGGTGTAGTGCGCGGCCAGGTCGTTCACCAGGGTCGAGCTGAAGTCGTGAATGTAGTCCACCGTGAACTGATTGATGGACAGCGTGCTCCGATCGCCAAATCCGGGGACGGTGGCGCCCGTGAATGGCAGCGTGTCGGTTGTGCTGGTGTGCTGGTTGATCACCAGGCCGTAAATCTGGTTGCGGGGGTTCATCGCAAAATCCAGGCGGCCGATGTACTGCTTAATGGTCTGCGCCGTCACCGGGTTGAAATTGTAGAGATAAGTGCCGGCGTTCGGCGTCGGCAAGAACTTGTTGATCAGGGTGGTGGAAACCGGATTGAATGCGGAAGTCGGGAATTTGTAGTTCACCGCCGCGCCGCACTGCGCCCAAGTCATGCCCGCCGTGCAGCCCGGGATCACAATCGTTCCCGGTATCGGGGTGCTTTTCAGCTTGCCGGCATCGACACTGAAATCGCCGCCACGCTCGGCATTCGACAGTACGCCCGGATTCCCGCCCGTCTGAGGCGTGATCTGCCAGGTTCCCTGAAACGCGAAGAAGAAGAAAATCTTGTCGCGAAGGATCGGGCCACCGACTGTCGCGCCGGGGATGTTCTGGTGGAACTTCGACGGCGTCTTGACTCCGGTTTTCAGGTTCGTTTGGTACCAGTTGGCGGTATTCAAAAACGTGTCGCGGTAGAACTCGAATGCGTCGCCGTGGATATGGTTCGTACCCTGTTTGATCGTGGCGCTGACGATACCGCCGGAGTTGCGGTCGTACTCCGCATTCAGTGGGCCGTCAATCAGGTTGAACTGGTCGATGGCGTCGAGGTTCGGCTGGATGGCTATCGTATTCAGCGAGACATCGTTCGTATCGGCGCCATTGATCAGGTACTCCGACTGCTGCGTCTGCGCGCCGCTGACTGAATAGTTGCTGCCGAAGCGGTCGCTCGAGGCCTGCACCCCCGGCAGGGTGAGCTCAAGCCCCGTGAAGCTGCGGTTGATCAGGGGCAGCTCTTCCATCTGCTCGGAGTTCACGACGTTGCTCAGCTGCATATCCGTCGTGTCCACCTGCACCGCCGCGGCGTTCACCTGGACGGTCTGGCCGGTCGAGCCAACCTGCATCGTGATGTTCTCGACGTATTCCTGGTCAATGACCAGCTTGATGCCGGTGGCCGTGAACGCCTTAAAGTTCGGAGCGGAGGCCGAGATGGAATACAAACCGCCTCCGGTGACCGGCAGTTGGGGAAAAAGGTACGTTCCGTCTGCGCCTGAGTCGGCAGTGTACTTCACGCCTGTTCCGAGGTTAGTCGCGGTGATCTTGACGCCGGGCAGCACCGCTCCCGATGGATCGGTTACCGTTCCCTTAATGCGCCCGTTGACGTCCACCGCCCAGGCCGTTGCGGCCAGGACAAAGATGAGACTCAAGGCGCCGGCGAGCCGTTGCCATAAACGCAGCGTAATCATTCTTCCGGTCCTCGTGGGTTTGAAGATTTGTGACCCGGTATCGAATTAGCAAGCCGCGAATGGATTCGAGTGATCGCTCAGGAAGATTGGGGGCGCCTGAGGACTTTGGTCAGGCCTCTTCGCAATTTTTCGACCATTCTCCACAATTGGGTCGAATGGAATCAGCAACCGCACCCGAATGCCGTTAGCCATGATTACGTTTCCTGCTCTCCACAAACGATTTACCGCTGATCGCGTGTAGCCTCGAATAGCAAAGAATCAAAGCTATCCTGCCCCGTAAAATCGTCCGTTTACGGTTCTTTCTCCAGTTTTTCGTAATTGATCGTCCGGAAATGTACACAATCCCACAGGCCAGCGAAGGCCTGCGCGGACCGCCTGCAATCTCGGCGGGGGCACCGGGTTTGAATCCAGCGGGCACTCCCGATCATCCCGCATATGACAACATAGGAGAGGAGCCCGCAACGAGGAGGCTCACCATGAATACCTTTAAGACCGCTTTTCTGCTGACGGCTCTCACGTTATTGCTCATCTTGATTGGCAGCCGGTGGGGCGAGAACGGCATGATCGTCGCCTTCATCATTGCCGCCGGCATGAATTTCTTCAGCTACTTCTATTCCGACAAGCTCGCGCTGGCCATGTACCGCGCGCAGCCTGTCACACGCGAGCAGTTGCCCCGCGCCTACGAGGTCGTCGAGCGCATGACCGGTCGCCTCGGCCTGCCCATGCCGAAGATGTACGTCATTCCCACCGACTCGCCCAATGCCTTTGCCACAGGACGCAATCCGAAGCACGCTTCCGTTGCCGTGACCCACGGCATTCTGCAGCTCCTGAACGATGAGGAACTGGAAGGCGTTCTCGCCCACGAGCTGGGCCACGTCCGCAATCGCGACATCCTCACCAGTTCCATCGCTGCGACATTGGCCGGAGCCATCACGCTGCTGGCCCGCATGGGCTGGTGGGCAGAGATGTTCGGCGGCTACGGCGGCGGGGACCGCGATCGCCGCGGTGGCGGACTCAGCATGCTCTTCATGCTGATCCTGGCCCCCATCGCCGCGATGCTGATCCAGCTGGCGGTCTCCCGCTCGCGCGAATACGAAGCCGACGCCACGGGCGCGCACATCACCGGCAATCCTTATGCGCTGGCCAGCGCCCTCGAAAAGCTCGATGCCTACTCGAAGCGGATTCCCATGCCCGGCTCGCCGACCACCGCACACCTGTTCATCGTGGAACCGCTGCTTAGCCGCGAGTCCTTCGCCAACCTGTTCTCGACGCACCCGCCCATCGCGAAACGCATCGAGCGTCTTATCGGCCGCCCGAGCCTCTACAACACGCCTCAGAGGTAGCAAAGGCGGTTAGCGAGAGACACGAGCGGGAGACGATTAGCGAACCGTCGCTTAGGGCTTTTCGCTAACAGTCTTTCGCTAACAGTCTTTCGCTAACAGTCTTTCGCTAACAGCTTCTCGCTAGCCGTTTCCCGCTGCCTCAAGGCGCCCATCCCAGCCCGTCATCGAACGCTCCCGCCTGCATCAGCTTCTGTACCTTCCACTGCTCCAGATCGATGGCCGCGACCTGTCCGCTGCCCGCGCACGAGACATACGCCACCTCCCCATCGGGGCGAATCAGCACTTCCTGCGGATCGGCCGCGACGGAAACGCTTCGTGCTACCAGCATGGTTTTCAAATCGACAACATCCACCGCGTTCTTCGCCGGGATCGCCACCAGCAGCCACTTCCCATCCGGCGTGACCGCCGACCCGTAGCCCGTGCCCGAAAGTCCGATCCACTGCCGCACCTTGCGCGTCGTCGTGTCGATTACCGCGAGTCGCGGCTGGTGCTGATCGGAGGTGAAGACCAGACGATCATCCGGCGTGATCGAGATCCGCTGGATTTTCTGCGCCACTGGGATGACGGCCAGTGTCCTGCGCCCAGCCATGTCGAGGACCGACACCGTTCCTGGGTCCACGTTGGCCGTGTACCCGAATCGCCCGTCACGCGAGAGCGCCAGCATGTGCGATTCAGCTTGCCCGGTGGGAATTTTCCCAACCATCTGCAGCGTGCGCGTGTCGATCGCCGTGACCGCGTCGTCCAGTTCTGTCGTCACGTAGAGCAGATGCCGCTGCGCGTCGAGCACCGGCAGATGCGGCCGCACTGGATGCCCGAAATCCACCGTGCGTACTATCGTGTGCGAGGGCACATCGATCACCAGCATCACCTGCCCGTCGACGCCGGGGCGCCCGACTCCTGAGTTTCCGTAGATCGGCACGTACGCGGTTTTGCCGTCCGGCGAAACCGCCACCTCGTGTCCCCACTGGCCGGCAATGGGCTCAGCGATGCTCGCCAGCTTGTTTCCGCTCGCTGCGTCCAGAATGCTCACCGTCCGGTCATGCTGATTCACCACCAGCAGCTTTTGCGCACGCGTACCGCAAGCGCCCACGATCATCGCAGCGACCGCGGCGCAACCGATTGTTTTTCGCATAAGCCGCGACTATAACACGCGCCAAAATGACCCGTGCGGCCCCACGATGCTCCGCCAAAAACGAACAACGAACAACTGACAACCGTCTGCCCGCTGTAGTCTGGTTCTGCCCATGAGAACGCTTGTCCGCACCATCGTCTGGCTGGCGCTGATTGTCTGGCTCGGTGGACTCTTCTTTTTCCCCATCATCGCCGCCGCTGCGTTCACCAGCATTTCCGACACGCACGCCGCCGGCAGCATCGTTGCCAAATGTCTGGGTGCGCTGCATCGCGAGGGCCTGGGCGCCGGCTGCATCGTCTTCCTGCTGCTTCTTATCGGCCGCGCCACGCGCGTCTATGCGGGCATCCGTTTCGCTCTGGTGGTGACGCTGATCATGATGGGCCTTACCGCATACTCGCAGTACTCCATCATTCCGCACATGGAACGCGACCGCATCGCCGCGGGAGGCGCAATCGACAACGTGCCCCGCTCCGATCCGCGCCACGTGGACTTCGATCGCCTGCACAACCGCTCCGTTCGCCTCGAGGAATGCGTCATGCTCGCGGGCATCGTGCTGGTAATCCTGCTCGCACACCAGGAAGCGCCGGAACGCCGCTCCGATCTGCTCTGAGAAAGCCGCTACGCCGCTTTGCGGCTCCGCTTCTTCGCTGAACCGCGTCCCTTCTCGTTCTGCAACGGCTTGCCCGATTCGGCATTCATCTCGTGCGCTCGGCCGTGCTCATGCTCCTGCTGCCCATGCGCGCTGTGGTCGCTCATCGGGTCCGACTCGTCGGGCCAGCGGCCGCTGCTCGTTGAATCGTTTTCCGCCTCGCGGTCCGTAGCGTGCAGAATGCCCGCGACCTGCGCCTCGTTTCCGGCCGAGCTCCGCGACTCATGGGGCTCGACATGACCAGGCTGGTGGCCCGTCGTTTCGCCCCGTCCGATGGTGGTTTCGCTGTGCATCCGGGGATCGGCGGTATCTCGACCCATCTCTCTGCGCTTTGCCATAAACCCTCCACGAAACTCCTGCCAGTGGGATTGCGCCTCCACTGCCTGGGGTGGTCTCGCCGAAGGGCCCTCCGCTAAGTCCCACTCAGGCAGCCACTTGTCGGGCCAGCAGCTCTGCCGCGCGCAACGGTACCGTCAGCGCTTCCGGAATCTGATGCCGCTGCTGCAGGTACTCCGCATCATTCCACATCAGCCAAACAGCACCGTCGCCGTCTTCCCGGATCAGGATCTTCAATGGCAAGTCGATGGCGATTCCGGGCCTTGCCAGCATGACCGGCGTGCCCGCTGCCGGATTACCGAAGAGGAGCAGTTTCGTAGGGGGCATGGCCATGCCGACCTTCCCGGCCTCGCCGCTGTGGTCCACCAGAGCGAAGACGGTCACGCCCTTCGAATCCAGCAGAGTACGCAGGCGCTGGAGCGTCTCGTCGACTGAATGCGCGCTGCGCACGCTGGCCAAACCGTTCCCAATGTCCTGAGTCATGCTGTCTCCTCAACCCAAATCATCATGCGCAGTAATCCTGTTGGCGCGCCACCCCGCCTCATCGCAGAGCTGGCCTCTCTTCCATCAGCCCCAGCAGATTGCCGCTGCGATCCCGGATGAACGCCAGCCACAGGTCGTGGTCCGGCATGCGCGCCACCATGTGCGGCTCCTCGGTGAACTCCACCCCTTTTTCCCGCAACGAGGTGTGCGCGCCCTGCAGGTCCGGCACGCGGAAGTACACAACGGTGCCGCCGGGCTTCGTTTCCCCTGCCCCGATCAGCAAGCGCACTCCGCCGCACTGAAAGAACGCCATCGTGCCCGCATCAAACAGGAACTGCATGCCCAGCACGTCACGGTAAAAGATTTTCGCTTCTGCTATGTCGTTCACCGTCAGGGCCACCTGCATAATGTCGCTCAACTGCACCGCTACGCGGCTGGCCATCCCCGTCTCCTCCTTCCGATTCCTGGGTGGGCCGCCAGAATTCTCCAGATCGCTCTATATTGTCAACCGCTGCCGGGAAATCTGCCTCCGCAGGAATCGACAGGGTGCATCGGGTCGTCTGCTGATGCCCGAGCAGGGCTTCTGAACCGCATCGTTCACCGCGATCCGGATCGGAGCAGCTCCAGAACCTTTATCATCGAACTTTAGCCTCTCCTTCAGGATCATCATGAAAACCGGCATCATCGGTCTGCCGCAGGTCGGCAAAACCTCGCTGTTCAAAATCCTCACGCGCGTCAACGTGGAAGACCGCGGCTACTCGCGCGAAGCGCACATCGGCATTGCGAAAGTCCCGGATGATCGCCTCGATCGCCTCGCCGCGCTGTTCAATCCGAAGAAACTCATCCACGCCACCGTCGAATACGCCGACGTGGCCGCCATCAGCCAGGAGGCGCTGAAGGAATCCGCCTT
>DATGJK010000176.1:0-3424 GCA_035295245.1 Acidobacteriaceae bacterium | reverse complement strand
AGCCTGTTCTTGCGCGAAGACCGTCGTCTTCTGGCAGCCAGGATTCCCGGCGGCCGACTCGCCTGCTCCGGTGGAAGCTGGATTGCGGGCCGCGTTTGCTGATGGCGACTTTGCCAACGTGGCAGGGCTGGCGAAGGCGTTGGCTGACACCGGGACGGATCTGCTGGTCCTGCCCTATGGGTCGGCATGGCCGGAGGCGCAGTGGGACGCGATCCTCGCCTACCTCGATCGCGGCGGCAATCTGATCGTGCTGGGCGGAAAGCCGTTCACCCGCGCAGCGTATCAGGACGCGAGCGGCTGGCATCTTCGGACAGCCAGCGTGGCACAGTCCCTGGAGTTGCTCATTCATGACTACCAGGAAACGCCGGGCTCCGGGAACGGGCTGAGCTTTGCGGCGAATCCCGACGTATTCCCGCAACTCCCCGCGTTTGGCTGGAAGCGGGCATTCAGTCCGGTGGTGCGGCTGAGCGTGGTGAATGGCGACACGAGCGGCGGCGCAACCGGCTACGAAGACACGGCCCTGACGACGCTGGCGTGGGGCGAGCGCGACGGGCGAAAGCTGGCTGCTCCTGTGATCGAGCTCGATCACAACACGCATCGCTTCGTTGGCGGTAGATGGATTCTGGTCGCCTGTGAGCCGACTGCGGACTTCTTCAACAACGCGAAGCTGCTGCGGATACTGGCTGAAATTGCAGTGCGGAAGCAGGACCGCTTCGCCTTCCGTCCGCGTGTGCCCCTGTTCTTGCCGGGGGAGGCGCTGGACTTCCGATTCAGCCGCCCGGATCCTCTGTTGAAAATGCCGCCGGGTGAGCATGTGCATATCCACGTCACCAGCGAAGACGGGGCAGTGCGTTACGACCAGACCCTTTCAGCGAACACACAAGATACGATCTCCCTTCCGGCGAGCGCAGCGGAGGGGCACGGCTTTCACACCGTCGAAACAACGCTTCTCCGCGGTGGAACGCCGCTGCGCATCTACCGCTCGGGCTTCTGGATGCGGGACTGGAACTATCTGCTGTCAGGGCCAAAGCTCACGGTGGGCAGCGATTATTTCCAGCTCGACGGCAAGCCGCTGCCGGTAGTAGGCACGACGTACATGTCCGGTGACGTATCGCGCATGTACCTGATGCTGCCGAATGCGTACGTGTGGGATCACGATATGGCGCAGATTCGCGGGGCAGGGCTGAATATGATCCGCACCGGCTTGTGGACGGCGTGGACGTCAGAGCTGGCGCCGAATGGGCAAATGAGCGAGGATGCGCTGCGCACGGTCGAAGCGTTCCTGATGTGCGCGCGCCACAACGGCCTGCCGGTGCAGTTCAATCTGTTCGCGTTTTATCCAAATGAGTTTGGCGGCGAGAACGGCTATCTCGATCCAGTGGCACTGCGAAACGAGAAGCTGTATGCCCAATCGCTCATCGAGCGCTTTCACGCGGTGCCCTTTCTCGCATGGGATCTGATTAACGAGCCAAGCGCAAACCAGAACCTGTGGCGGACGCTCCCGGACTACGACCCGTTCGAGCAGGCGGCATGGCGAAGCTGGATCGCCGAACGCTATCCGGATCGCGCAAAGCTGCTGCATGACTGGGCAGAGCCGTCACTGGGGATCGGGCGCGACTTGCAGGCACAGCCCTCGACGATCTCACCCGAACAGTCGCCGCAGGATCCGCTCGCGCTGCCGAAAGCGCATGCCTTCGAAGCCGACGCGGTCCGCAGCGGCTTCAATCCGCTGAAGGACTACGACTACGCGCTGTTCACGCAATCGATGTTCGACGGCTGGGTGAAACAGATGAAGGGGATGATCCGCGACACCGGATCGCAGCAATTGATCACCGTGGGACAGGATGAGGGCGGAGTCGCCGGCCGTGTGTCACCGGCCTTCTACGGGCCGGATATCGACTTCACGGCAGATCACACATGGTGGGACTACGACGCGATCCTGTGGGCCAGCCTGGCGCCGAAGTTTGCGGGCAAGCCAATGCTGGTCCAGGAGACGGGCGAGCAGCGGCGGTTGACCATGGATGATCATCTACGGCTGAGTCCGGAGCTGGAAGGCGATCAACTGGAACGGAAGATCGCCATCTCCTTCGCGCAGGCAGCAGGCGCGCTGGAGTGGGTGTGGAACGTGAACGCCTACATGGCCAACGATAACGAGATCCCCATTGGCGCGGTGCGTCCCGACGGGACAGAGAAGCCGGAGGCGGAAGTATTGCGGGGATACGCGGCGTTCATCGATCGGAACCCGCAGGCCTTTACGACAATTCAGCCGCCACCCGTAACCATGGTGACGTCCCAGGTGCTGCAGTACTCGGTGCTCGGAGGCCTCGCTCTCGATACACAGAAGAGCGCATTGCGTGCCATGGCGTACTGGGATCACACGCCACTGCGGATCCTGACGGAGAACCGGATCGCGGAGTTGGGCTCGCCGAAGCTGGTCTTTCTGCCTTCACCCCAGGGCCTCACGGATCCGGCCTGGAATGGGTTGATGGCATACGTCGCGAAGGGGGGAACATTGCTGATCACCGGACCCGTAGATCGCGACGAGCACTGGCAGCCGGTAGACCGAATGAATGCGCTCGGCGTGAAAGCGGAAGTGGGGCCGCTGGTGGTGCGGGGATCGGAGCTGACACTGCCCGATGGCAAGACGTTCCCGCTCGGATTTCCTGCGGCTGTCCAGCAGTCAGAGACTCTGACCATGCGATTCGCTGATGGGAACACGATCAAGGTCGTCCCGCACGGAAGCGGCAAAATCTTGTGGGCTGCCGATCCGGTGGAGTTCGCGGAGGGCTACGAGGCAACGGCGGCTCTGTACCGGTGGGCGCTGGAAGAGGGCGGTGTGAAGCCCGCATTTCGGGAGGAGCAGCCGCTGGCGCGCAGTGTGCTGGCGTTCCCAACGATGCTGGATGACGCCGTGCTCTACAGCTTCAGCAACGAATCAGCAGATGCGCAGCCGGTCGATATTGATGACACGACGACGGGAGCCCATATCCGCTTCACCATAGAGCCGCAGCGCGGGGCGGCGCTGCTGCTGAGCCAGGATGGCAGAGTGCTGTCGAGTTACGGCCGCGCGGCAGTCGCCGGGCACTAATTCACTTGCCGATGGCAGGCTTCCGAGCTACCGTCATGGCATCAGGCGAGGAACCACTCGTGAAGGCACAGACACGTTCGTTGCGAGTCGTGGAAGCCGGAGTATTTCTCCTGGCGCTCGCATTGGGCCTATCCATTGCATGGATGGATTCGCGGCCGCATTGGGACGACACCGGCATCACGGCCGGTTCCCTGCTGCTCAGCGCCGGTCTGGTTGGATTCCTGGCAAGCCGGCGGCCGTGGCTGTTGGGGCTGGCGGTCGGTCTTTGGGTTCCGCTGACGGTCATCGCAAAGCACCCGGGCATCGCTTCGCTCGCCGGCGCCCTGGTGATTCTGT
>DATGJK010000175.1:0-18806 GCA_035295245.1 Acidobacteriaceae bacterium | reverse complement strand
TTTGTCGGCGGAGGTTCCCTGCAAGCTTCCACTGTGACAACATCCATTGCCTGGCCGGCTGCCGCGGCATTACCCTCTTGCTGTGATTCCCGAGCTGCGACAGGACTTCAACGAGCGGCATTTCGATCCGGCGGCGTATCGCGCAATGGTGTACAGCCTGGACGCGATCACGCGGGCTCATGTCTCTTTTCCTGTCGCTGAAACCCCCTGCTTCTTCCCGAAGGGGCTTCTGGAGGAAATGGCCGCGATCGGCGGCGAGCTTACGCACCGCCTGCTCGCGGATGGCGAGTATATGGCGCGCTCTCTGGCGGCGATTCCTGAGCGATGGAGAGCCGCCGATCAGGATGCGCATCCGCATTTCCTGACCGCCGACTTCGGTTTGACGCGCGATGCGGAAGGGCGGCTGGTTTGCTGTCTGGTTGAAATGCAGGCCTTCCCGTCGATCTTTGCTTTTCAGTGGGTTCTGAGCGAGGCTTATCGTTCCGCTTTTAGTTTAGGAACCGGACTCGGATGCCTGCTGAGCGGTCTCGACGAAGCCGGTTTCTGGAAGCTTCTGCGGCAGGTGATCGTTGGCCATCATGATCCGGACACGGTGGTGCTTACCGATGTCACGCCCGATCTGCAAAAGACTTTGCCCGATTTCAACGTGACCGCTGATCGCCTGGGAATCAGGGTTGTCGATATTGCCGAGATCGAGCCCGAGGATGCCGTTGATTCGCACTCAAATAAGTCTTCGCCGCGCCTGTGTTACCGCAACGGCCGGCGCCGCGCCCCCATTCGACGCATTTACAACCGTGCCATCGTCGACGAGCTGATTACTCGCCAGGTCAGGCTGCAGTTCGATTACCGCGAGTCGTTCGACGTGGAGTGGGCGGGACACCCGAACTGGTATTTTCATATCAGCAAATTCGCCTTGCCGTTCCTGAACCACCCCGCGGTCCCTCCTGCGGTTTTCCTCAGCGACTGGTTCAGCAATCCTAACGGCGAGTTTCGCGACCGGCTCCCCGCCGACCGGAACCGCTGGATTCTGAAGCCCTTATATTCGTTTGCGGGACAGGGAATCGTCTTCGCTCCGACGGAGGAGCAACTCCGGGCGATCCATCCGGATCGCCGGGGGCATTACCTGCTCCAGGAAAGGGTAACCTTCGAGCCGGTGATCGAAACGCCGGCAGGACGGACACAGGCGGAGGTGCGGATTCTCTATGTGTGGCCCGAGCGGGGTGCGCTCACCCCAGTGACCTCTCTGGTACGCCTCGGGAGAGGCAAGATGATGGGGGTTGACCACAACCGCGGGCAGTCCTGGGTAGGGGCATCCGCGGCCTTCTTCCCGGAATAAATCATTGCGGTTCAATTACTTCTCTTGATCCGCGATTGTGTGCCGCCGCACCGCAGAGGTGTAGGGATGTACCGCTTTCAGGTCATTGCAACGGGATTTGGTTCGGTTTACAAATGGAATCGCGCGTGAAACTTTGGTAATTCGTTGCATGATAGATTTGCGGGTACTGTAGGGAAGCACGGGCAGGAGTGACCCTATGGAAAGCGCGGTTTGTCCGGTTTCCGGAGCGCGGGAGTGGCATCCGCTGCGCGGCGCCACCCGTTATCCGCTGCAGTTGCGCGTGGCGGTGCTGTGTGATGGTGAGCAGATGGAAGCCACCACAGAAGACCTTTCCGCAAGTGGCGTGCTGTTGAAAGTAACTGAGCCGCTGCGAGTTGGGCGCGAAATTGAGTTTCTGCTGGAAATTCCAGCAGGTTTGCTGGAGTTCTCCGTAACCGCAGCAGTTCACTGTTCAGGCAGAATCGTCCGCTCGTACTGGAATAACGGGCAGCCCTTCGCCGCCACAGTGATCGATGAATACCGGTTTCAATAGGTTCTTACAAGACGCTATGACGCAAACAAACGGCTTCAATCCTGGCGAACAACCCGCGCCCGACGCTCCGGTGTCCGGCCCGATTCGGGTGATCCTTGCCGACTCACAGGCGATCTACCGGGTGGGGATGCGTAAGGTGTTCAGCTCTGACACGGGCATCACTGTAGTGGCCGAGGCGGAGAGCCTGCAGGTGCTGCAGGATGTTGTCCAGCGCAGTCCTGCCGACGTTCTTCTCCTGGAAGGCTCGATGATCACCGGCACCGCCAACGCGGTACCCGGGATCGTTCGCCTCGCTCCGCACCTGAAGATCATTGTTCAGGCCGCCTCCAGCGATGAGGCGCATACCGTTGATCTCTATCGTCGCGGCGTGCGCGGAATCATTCCCCGGTCGATTTCGCCGGACCTGCTCGTGAAATGCGTGCGGAAGATCGCCGCTGGAGAAACGTGGATCGACAATCAGTCGGTGAACTGGGTGATTGAAGCCTATCGTTCCCAGGCCACACAGCTTGTGAATCCGCGCAACCAGCCGCGCCTGAACCAGAAAGAGATGCTGATCATTGCGGGCATCACGCAGGGCAAGCGCAACAAGGAAATCGCTTATCAGCTCGGCACGACGGAGCAGGTTGTGAAGAATTATCTCCGCAAGATTTACGACAAGCTGGGCGTTTCCGATCGTCTCGAACTCGCGCTCTACTGCCTGCATCATCAGCTTCACAAGCGCGCGGCGGAAGTTGACGCGCACGCGCTGGAAGCAGCGACTGCGCAGTCGTAACTGAATCTGTAAGAGAAAAGGCCGAGCATGCGCTCGGCCTTTTCTATTTGGGATGCTGAATGCTGCGGGACTACTTGTGCTGGTATGCGATCACTCGTCCGAAGTCGTCGCGGTGCTCCTTGTCGACGCTCAGGCTGTCCAGCACCTGGCCGACACCGGGATTCTGCTTTCCGGCGGCCGCGAGCTCATCGAAGAATTTGTCCATGGCCGCGCCATCCGGGAAGAGCAGCGCCAGGTTATAACCGCCGGGCGCGTCTGTGTGGATGTCTTCTTCGTCGAAGTTGTACATCAGCAATGTGCCGTTGTCGATGTCCTTATCGAGCATGGGCTTGACCTGCGACAGCACGTAATGTTCGAGTGCATCGCCCATCCCCGGTTTCGCCTGCCAGAACGTTACGCGCAGATATCCCGTCGTTCCCGCCGCTGACGTTTTCCCGCCGTGCGCGATGGTGTGCAGGAACAGATCGGCGTGCTTGGTAGTCGCCACGAAGGCGGAGTTCGTCGCGGTTGCATACATCTGTTCGAGCGCCTTCAGCAGATTGGCGCGGCTCGTTGCCGTGAACCAGTCGGCATAGGTGTAACCGTCCGGAGTGTGCACTCGGACCGCCTCGTCACCCCAGGCCATGATGGTGCCGTCGGCGACGAGCTTCTGCATGATGGCGTCGTCCGATTTTGCCTGCTTCTCGAATTCAGCCCAGTTGGCGCGCGATACCGCCCATTGCGAGACGTAGGTGTAGTGACTCTGTTCCTGATTGTCGGCTTGTGCGGCAAGCCAAATCGGGCTAAGCGCCAGGGCGCAGCCCACCGATGCAATACTCAAGAAACGCAGAACCATCGTGTCCCCTTCCTTCGTGGGTGATGTAGCTGTTGAGTGGGGGGAACTGATTGTGGTGAGGGCACAACCCTACTCCTGCCATGCAGAACGCGCAAGCGGGATTATCGCGCCGGGGCCGCAGAAGCTGGGCGCCGGGCCGGTTCCGCCTTCACTTCTTTAAGCTCTGCCGGACCCGGCAGCGGGAATGGCGGCTCCTGGTACTTGTACAGAGCATTGAAGAAGAACTTGTAGGTGCCGTGCGACTGCGCACGCCACTGCGGCTTGAATCCGTAGAGATAAATGTGTCCCTGTCCGTAGGGCACTTCGAGCGCAGCGATCTTGTTTTCGATGGCATTCGGATGCAGGAGCAGCCCGCTCTCGAGCGGATTGCTGTCCTGCGGATAGCGAGCCAGCACGGCGCCGCGGAAGCCAGGCTGCGTTGTGAAAGCGGGTCCCCGTTCAAACATGACGACCGGTTCGCCAGGCAGTCCCCACGTGACGGGGCGGTCCGTCGACTGGAGCTCGACGCGCAGCAGGGCGCCGGAGCAGAAGAACTTGTCGGTTTTCAAACCTTCCAGCACATTTTTGACGGGCAGGGAGAGCAGGGGGACAAGGGTCGCGGCCGTTTCATTGAAGGCGATCAGCGTTCCGCCCCGGCGGACGAAGTCGCGGATATTGTCCAGGCCGAGGTCGCCGAGGCCGCCGGCGTACTGGCCGGGCACGATGCCATCCTGAAATCCATCCATCAGCTGGCTCGCTCGCATGTCGGGCAGGATGAGCACGTCGACGCGATCCTTCAGACTGCCGGAGCGCACATCGGCGTTGTAGAGGCTGATAGGCGCGTAGCCGTATTGCTGGAGAATCCAGCGCGTCCATCCTTCATCGATCGACGGATCCCACGGACGGTATACGCCGACGCGCGCTTTATGCAGCGGAATCGTGTGCTCCGGGGCGCGTTCGGCCGCGAGCGCGGAAACCGCATACTTCTTCGAGAGGTTGTCGATGGCGGAGCGGCTCACGCCGGAGATGACAATCGCGCCTCGCTCGGTGCCTTCCGGCGTTTTCGTTTCGTCCGGCGCAAAGGCAACCGAGCCGCCGGCAGCCAGCACGTCGTTGATCGCCCGGAAACCGTTATTGGGCTCATGACTCATGATGAAGACGCTGCCGCTGCCTGTCACTTCCGACGGAGGGGGATCAAGCGCTGACACCGGTTTCAGTTCCGCCAGCTCATCTTTAGTCAGCGGGTCTGTCACGGCGTCCACCTGCACGCCCATTTGCAGGGGAAGAGTCCAGCCGGTCACGTCGTACGGCAAATCGATGGGTTTGTTGGCATCGGTGAAGAGCGCAGTCGGGTAATGCTGCACTTCGAAGAGTTCTTTGGCCAGCGAAGAATAGGGCTGGTCCATCAGGATGACCCATGACCCTGCCGGATAATCACGGTCGTTCGCGTGGAAGCCGGTCTGCGATTCCTGGACCTGAATGCCGTTCTCCTGCATGATGTGGGCGAGCAGCTGCCCCTCCGGCGCGTCGGCCTGCACGCTGGGAATCACATAGGCGAACGGCGGCTCCTGCTCGAATCTCCGAATATTGTCGCGCGCAGCCTGGTAGCGGTTGTAAAGCAGCGTCTCGCGATAGCGCGCCGCGGTGTCGAGCACCGACATCGACGCGCCCACCATGTAATTCACGGCATCGTTCAGCCGCCACCATCCGCCGCGCCACGGCGTGGTGTACATCGTGAGCGCCTTCAGGTCCTGCATGTCCTTCGGGAACTCATCGACGGTGTAGAAGCGGGGGGTCGCATAGCGGTAGAGCGCCGTCTCGGTGAAGAACGAAATTTCGTTGCGGAACGATCCGGCGTAATCCACGAATCCGGGATACCAGTTATCGAAGCGCGACTCGCTGATGGCGCCGGGCATCTGGTGCGCGTCCAGATAGGCGGTCATATTCGTGCCGATGACATTGAACCAGCTGCGCACGTAGGGGCTGATGTTCGATGAGATCGGATCCGAAAACGGAGGAATCCAGATGCGGGCAGGGAAGGGAGCCGTCTGATGCTGGCAGTAGAAGATCACCGGGCTGTTGTCGATCTCGGTTTTCGTGACGACCTGCGACTCCTTCATGTTGAGCATGTAGCCGTCGCGGTTGTTGTCGTGGCCGACGTAGTCCTGGAAGAGCCAGGGCATCGGGCTCACCTCAAATCGCGTGCCAAGATTCTTCCGGTACCAGGAGACGACCATGTCCTGCCCGTCGGGATTGAGCGTAGGCCACAAGAGCAGGATGACGTTGTTGAGGATGGCGTCGATTTCCGGATCGCCCTGCGCCGACGCGAGCTTGTAAGCCAGCTCAATCGAGTGCTCCGGACCGGCCACTTCGCTCGAGTGCAGCCCGCCATCGATATGCACGATGACCTTTGACGTTCGCGCCAGTTCTCGTGCTGCGGCGTCGGTGAGGCCGTCCGCCGTCGCCATTCTGCGGGCGATTTCCTTGTAGTGATCCAGCTGCGCCAGGTTCTCCGGCGACGAGATCACGGCCACCTCGATGTCGCGGCCCTCCGTAGATTTGCCGACGGTGAACATCTTCACGCGGTCCGAGTGCTCGGCCAGGGCGTGGAAATACTGGATCTCCTCTTCGTAATTGGCAAGGTAGTAGTCGTCGCCGGGGTTGTGCCCGAGCACGGACGCGGGAATGGGCACCTGAGCGGTTGCTGCGAGAGACAGGAGCAGCGCGGGACACACTAAGAGCAGCCAGCGGCGAACGTGCATGGAAATCCCTTCCGTACAGCCGTACAGCGCAAGAGGATTCGTGGGGTGTTGTCACAAGAATAACGGCATCGGGGCAAATTTCCGAAGCCTTTTTTGAGGAGGGTGGAACTCGGGCTTAGAAGTGGCGGCGCAGGCCGGCCAGGATGGCGGGATCCTTGGGTTTCGGGCTGGTTTTCGGGGCGGCGACGGCCCGGTTACCGTGTGCCAGGTCCGGTCCGATGGCCACGCAGGAAATGAGCCCTCAGGATTGAGCGGAGATCTTGCCAAAAGGGCAGTCAGCGGGTGCCCAATCCTGAGGGTCGATATAGAGTAACGATTTCCGCCGCTCGATCTATTTACTGGTTAGTCATAGGAAAATATTTTGCGCGGAAGAGCGGCTGGAGTTCCACACGCCTGGAGCCGCCACAACCCGTTAAGGGTGTTCTGCCAGCCAGCGCTCGATGCGGTCCGCTTCTGCATCGGTGAGCCGGAACGTGGCCGCCGGCAGTACTCCATCCACCTGGTCGGGGCGCCGCGCACCGACGATGGCCGCGGTGATCGCCGGATTCCGCAGCGTCCACGCAATCGCCACCACGCCGGGCTCCACACCGTGCGGCTTGCCGATCTCGCGCAGCAATTCCGCAAGAGCGAGGTTCCGCGACAGCTTCGGCTCGGTGAAGTTCGCAGTGCGTTTGCGGAAATCGTCGTCGGGCATGTTGCGCACGCGCTCCGCCGTCATCTTTCCGGTCAGCAGGCCGGAGACCATTGGCGAGTAATTAATGACCCCGATGTTGTGTTCGCGGCAGAAGGGCAATATCTCCGCTTCGATATCGCGCCGGAGCAGGGAGTAGGGCGGCTGCAGCGATGTGATGGGGGCGATCTTCCGGATGCGCTTCATCTGTTCCACGTTGAAATTCGACACGCCAATGCAGCGAACCTTGCCTTCCTGCTGAAAGCGCGCCAGAGTTTCCCAGGCCGTCTCGATCTCGTCGTCGGGCATCGGCCAGTGGATCTGGTAGAGATCGATGCGCTCGAGGCGCAGGCGGCGGAGAGAGTCTTCGAGTTCCTGACGCAGCGAGTCGGGCTTCAGGCTTCCAAAAATTTTGCGATCCGGACCCCAGCGTCTGGAGCACTTGGTGAAGACGTATGGCTTGTTGGCGCGCCCGCGCAGCGCATTGCCAACGATCTCTTCGGAGTGTCCGAGGCCGTAAACGGCCGCGGTGTCGATCCAGTTGATGCCGGAATCCAGCGCATGCTCGATGGCGCGGAGCGATTCGTTGTCGTCCTGCGACCCCCAGGCGAACTCCCAGTTGCCGCCGCCGATGGCCCACGCGCCATAACCGATGGGCGTCAACCGCAGGTCGGAATTGCCAAGGGGTCGCGTCGCAAACTTAGCGGAAGTGGTGGTTGTCGCCATGATCATTTCGATGCAGTCCTCCGGAATTGAGCCTAGGGTTCAATCAGAAACCGGCCCTCGCGCATGATGGGCTCGTCATCAATCCATATATTGAAATGCAAGCCGACGACATCGATGTGCGTTGTGGAACGCCAGTCTGCGCCGGTGTGCTCGCCATAGGGATTACCGAACGCGATGTGAATGCCGGGGAATTTTTCGTCCTGCAGAATGTTGCCGATCACCCGGGTCACGCCAATATTTGTTCCAATCGCAAACTCGCCCACGCGGTCCGAATTCTCGTCCGTGTGCGTGTAGGCGTCGAAATCCCGCTGGAGGTCGCGATTGTCGCTGCTGCACGACACGATCCGGTTCTCGCTAATGTTAATGGTCAGCGGCGTGCGCTCCAGCAACCCGTACTGCGCGCACAGAAAATCCCCAACAACGCCGTCGACGACAAACCGCCCGTTCACTTCTCCGGGCGTGGTAAAGATCTCGCCGCCGGGCAGATTTCCCCATTTGTCGCGGGAGATGATGCCGGAGGTTTTTAGCCATTTGTACTCGGGGTTCATTTCCGCCCGGATGTCCGTTCCCGCTGCCGTGGTCGCCCGAATGAGCCGTGCCTTTCGCGCCTTCTCGATCACTTTCTGCGAGAGCCGATCGACCGCGTCATAATCTGCGCGCATGCCCTCGCACATGATCTGCGGCGTGATATTGACCATGTGCGCGTGGCGCATCCGCCGCCGGTTCACGACGTCGGTCATCTGCATGCGGGAGGGCAGTTCGTTGCGCTGGACCTGCACAGCAAAAATGCTTACGTCCGATGATTCCATGTCCGCGAGGATCTCCGCGGGCATAGCGGTCAGCGGACGCGGGGCCAGGTCCTCCAGCACGAACGCACTCCACCGGCATCCGAGCGCGTCGAGTTCCCGAGCGAGCGAGGCGGCAATCTCCACCGTTGCGCGATCCGTAATGAGCGTGGCTTTTTCGGAAGGCTGCACGCGGAGACAGGTCCGGACTGCGGCGCGCGCCCCGGGCGTGAAATCGGCGGGGAAGGGGAGAGCGAGCAGGCTGCGGGTTTGCGAAACAGGCGTAGTCATCGACGGGGACGATCCGCAGGCGACCCAATCTCGCCGCGGACACTCATTTAGAGTATCGAAAACCAGGCAATCTTCCGCGGGGTCGAGGGGAATTCACTGGAGGGAATGGATGGAGCGCCAGAAAATCGGGATTGTTGGGGCGGGCAGCGTGGGAGCGACCATTGCGTATGCCTGCCTGATCCGCGGGGTGGGACGGCACATCAGCATATACGACATCGCCAGGGCCAAAGTCGAAGCCGAGGTCCTCGACCTGAATCACGGCCTGATGTTCACACCGGAAATGACCCTCGATGGCTCCGACGATCTGGAGGTCCTGGCAGGCTCGCACGTTATCGTGATTACGGCGGGAGCGAAGCAAAAGCCCGGCCAGACGCGCCTTGATCTTGCCTCCACGAACACGAATATCTGCCTGAAGCTCATCCCCAGTCTGCTGAAGGTAGCGCCCGATGCCATCCTGCTGATGGTCACCAATCCCGTCGATGTTCTGACCTGCATTGCGCAGAAGATCAGCGGGCTCGAGAGCCGCCGCGTCTTCGGCAGCGGCACCGTGCTGGACAGCTCCCGCTTTCGCTTTCTGCTTGCGCAGCGCTGCGGTGTAGCGGTTGCGAATGTGCACGCCTACATCGCGGGAGAGCACGGCGACAGCGAAATTCCGCTCTGGTCCAGCGCCAGCATCGGCAACGTCCCGCTGCTCGCGTGGACGCGCCCGCATCGATTCACCGCCGAGGAGCGCCAATCGATCTTCGAGCAGGTCCGCCGGGCCGCCGACCGCGTGATCGCAGGCAAAGGCGCAACCAACTATGCCGTGGGCCTGGCCGTCACCGCCATCCTCCAGGCGATCCTGGGTGACGAAGGGCGCGTGCTGCCCGTGAGTTCCTGGATCGAGGATTATTGCGGGCTCCGCAACGTGTGTTTGTCGATGCCGGCCATCGTGAATCGGCATGGGGTCGACAGCATCCTGCCCGTGCCTCTCGGCGAAGAGGAGCAACGCGGCTTGCAGGCCAGCGCCGATGCGATCCTTCGGGTCGCGCACTCGCTGGGATTCTAGGCGGTTGCCGCCACCGGTTCGTAGAGGCCGGCTTTCGTCTCTTCGGCCATGTAGTCCACGACAGCCTTGAGGTCGCCCTTCGTCTCTTCGAAGACGCGCAGCTGGCGGTCGGCGCCGGTGCCGGTCTGCAGGATTGTCCGGATGGACTCGATGGCGTCGCGGCTCCCCAGTTCGTCGACCACGGGATCGATAAACGCCAGGAACTCTTCAATCAGATCGCGCAGCGGAACCTCTTCCTGCTTGCCGAAGTCGATCAGCTTGCCGTCGAGGCCATAGCGCACCGCGCGGAACTTGTTTTCCATCAGCAGGGGCCGCGCATACTGACGGAAATCCTGATTCGACTCGTGCAGGCGGCACAAGTACGCCGCGGTTGCCTGGATGAGGGCCGCGATCGCCACCGTTTCCTCGGCCCGCAGGGGAATATCGCAGGCGCGCACCTCCACGGTGTTGAAGAAGGGATGCGGCCGGATATCCCACCAGATCTTCTTGGCGTTGTCGATGCAGTTGGTCTTCACCAGCAACGAAACGTAGTTTTCGAATTCCGAGTAGCTGGCGAAGGCGTCGGGAATTCCTGTCCGCGGAAAGTTTTCGAAGACTTTCGCGCGGTATCCCTTGTAGCCGGTGTTCAGCCCCAGCCAGAACGGGGAGTTCGTGGCGAGCGCCATGATGTGCGGCAGAAAGTAGCGCATGGAGTTCATCACGCGAATCGCCTCTTCCTTATCCTCGATGCCGACATGAACGTGCAGACCGAAGATGAGGTTGGCGCGCGCCACCAGCTGCAGGTCCTTCACCACCTGGTGATAGCGGGGGTCGGGATAAATTTCCTGCGTGCGCCAGTCCGCAAACGGATGAGTCGCGCCGGCGACCAGCACCAGGTCATGTTCCTGCGCCAGCTTGATCATTTCGCGCCGGAGATCGAAGAGGTCCTGGCGCGCGGCGGCGATGTTGCTGCAGATCCGTGTACCCACCTCGATCACGGAGGTGTGCATCTCCGCCTTCACCCGTTCTTCGAGCCGCATCTTGCCCTGCGCCAGCATCTCCGTGGCAATGTGCGAGCGCAGGTCACGGGTGACCGGGTCAATTGTTTGGTACTCCTCTTCAATGCCGATGGTGAAAGAAGGGCGCATGCGTGGCTGCCGTTATATGCCTGAAGGCCTGTGTCGATCAAGGGGCCGGAGTATAGCCGAAGCTGACGCAACAGAGCAGCGTGTCGCGCTCTACTCGGCCGCTGTGACCGTATCCACCGCATGACGCTGCGCGGCGGCTTTCTTTGCGGATTTCTTTGCAGCTGTCTTCTTCGCCGGAGCTTTCTTCGCGCCGCCGCTCAGGTACACGCTCCAGTGGAACTCCGGCACGTTGGGCCTGGCGGCCTTCGCCTTGGCCACCGCCAGATCGGCAACGGCAGCAACGATCCACTCGAAATTTTCCCGGCCCACCGAGTGCAGGTCCGCATCCGGCGCGGGATTCATGAAATCGATTGCGTAGGGCACGCCATCCTGCACGGCGAACTCGACGGTGTTCAGGTCGTAGCCAAGGGCCCGGCAGAGCGTCAGCGAATCCTGCTCGACACGCTGCAACAGCTTCGAGTCGGCTGGCGGCGGATTCTGGACGTAGCGCTCGGCGTGCGGGCGACGCGGATCGTAGTACATGATCCGCACTTTCTCCTGTCCGACCACGTAGCAGCGGAAATATTCGGTGAAGTTCACCGCCCGCTGCAGCATCATGCAGAGATCGCGGCTCTGGTCGTAGGCCTGAAAGAACTCCTCGCGGTTGTGGACGTGATAGACGTCGCGCCAGCCGCCTCCGTTCACAGGTTTGAGAAAGGCAGGGAAGCCGACGTAGCCGAAGGCGGCGTCCCAATCCAGCGGATACTGCAGGTTGCGCATAGAGCGTTCGCTGGTGCCGGGAGGGAAGTGTTTGTGCGGCAGAATGACGGTGGGCGGCGCGGCCACTCCCAGCTTCGCGGCCAGAGAGTAGTTAAAAAATTTGTCGTCCGCCGACCACCAGAACGGATTGTTGATAACGGTGGCGCCGTGCAGGACGGCGTGTTTGAGAAATGCGCGGTAGAACGGTATGTCGTGCGAGATGCGGTCGACGATAACTGTGTACTCGGAAGGGCGGTCCAGCCGCACCGCACCGACCTGAACGAACTCGGCCGAGATGCCCTCCAGGTGCATGCTGTTGATCTTTTCGACCAGAGCCCCTGGAAACGTGTTCTCCATCCCGAACACAATGCCGATCTTTTTCACGATGCGCGCCTCGCTTCCTGATCTGTTCGGATCTGAATCTCGGTTCTCTCCATAGTGAACTAACGCCGCTTCAGCGTCTCCAGCTCCTCCAGGGTCCGCGGCCAGTCCTTGCCCAGCAGCCGGGACAATCCCCGGTCCGCCAGCAGTTTGCCTCCCGTCTGGCATTGGGGGCAATAATTCGTCTCATTATCAGCGTAGCGAATGCGCTGGACCGGCTCTCCGCAGCGCGGGCAGGGCTGCCCAAAGCGGCCGTGCACGGCCATTTCGGGACGGAAGGCGGTTACCTTTTCCGGAAATCCATCGCCTGCTTCACTCCGCAGCCGCTCGATCCACAGCTTCAGCGTATCCTGCGTGGCGGCGAAGAGGCGGCGCCACTCGGTCTCGGTCAGCTTGTGCGTCTGCGCCAGAGGGGAAAGCTGGGCCGCGTGCAGAATCTCATCCGAGTAGGCGTTGCCGATGCCGCTCAGCACGCGCGGATCGGTCAGCGCGCGCTTGAGGGTGTGGTTTTCGGCGGTGAGGGCAGCGCGGAAGCTCGCCAGATCGCTGGACAGCACGTCGATGCCGCCCGGATCAAGGGAAAGCAGGGCCTGAAATCCGCTGAGCAGGTAGAGCGAGGCGCGGCGTTTCGACCCTGCTTCTGTTAATACGAGCGAGCCCGCAAAAAAGTCGAACGAGGCGAGAGAATTTCTTCCGGCCAGTTTGGCGCCCGGCGGACGCCAGTGTAAACGTCCCGCGATCATCAGGTGGAGCACCAGCCACAGATCTCCGTCCAGCCCGAAGGCGATGCGCTTGCCCACGCGGCGCAGCTGCTGAACGGTCCGGCCCTCGGCAGCGGAGATGGGTGGATCCGCGGTGCGCAGCAGAAAAGCGCTATGAATGCGGATCTTGTGCAGCGTCTGCCTGAGCACCCGCGGCTCCAGAGCGCTGAGGTAGGCCGAGATGTCGGGCAGCTCGGGCATGCGCGCATTTTATGCCGAATCGCTCACGCGCGAAGCGCCTCGTCCATGAAGCGCTTCAGGGTCTCGCCTATTTGCTGCTCGCTGGCGCGTCGCAGATCGAAGTACTCCTTCGGTGTCGATGACTTCCTGAATAATTCCCGTGTGCGCGACGTGTCCCCCTGCCGGTCGAGAAAGAGGCGAGGGACGTGCGCCCGCTCCAGGTCGGCTGCTGGGTCGAGGCTTTCGTTTTGTAACAGCCCCAAGGGCAGAATCCGCGCGCGAGCGTCTTTCTCGAAGACCTGGCGCGCGGGCGGATTCGGGTCCTCGAGCACCACTCCGGCTGGAGCGAACTCCGCAGCGAGTGCTGCGGCAAAGGTGGCGCCGGTCCCGTCGCCGAATACAACAATATGGTTCCCGGGGATATGCCGCAGGTCGGTCAGATAGGTCCAGGCGGCGACGGCATCGGCCCGTGCCAGCCGCTCCGTCGGATGCCTCCCAGCGCTCCTGCCGAAGCCGCGGTAATCGAAGGCGAAGAGGTTGATGCCCAGCTGGTGCAGGTTGGCGAGCGCCGGGACCGTGTCCGACAAAGAGCCGCGGCCGTCGTGCAGATAGAGGAAGGTATCTGCTGCGTATCGGGCATCCGGCGCCGCCGGGATCCACCATCCGTCCAGCCGGGGTGTTCCTGCCTCGGTTACGTCGAAATGAACTTCTGTGAAGGCCAGGCCTGCAGCGGCCGGCGTCGCCGTCAGCGTCCGCGAAGGATGAAAGAGCATCTGCCACTGGCCCTGGTAGAAGAGCAGGCACATGGTGGCGTAGACGGATGCCAGCGCGGCGGCAATGGTGATTAGAAATGCTGCGAGGAGCCAGCGTCCGCTGACGACGGGGTGGGGCTCCGCCGGCGGAAGCGGGGCGGTTCGAGGAGGCTTTCCCTTCGCCATCAGCCAAAAGCCAGTTCGTCAGGATTTTCCAGCGGCGTCCCGCAAACGCGGCAGATGACGGCCGAGCAGTCGCCGCACACCAGCGGATCGGAGACCGGGCGGGCGCACACCGGACACCACAGCGGCTGGCTCGGCGCAGACGGCGAAGCGGGAGGAGCGGAGGACATTTCGATTTGAGACTAACAAAGCGCGCCGTGCCACGGCTGCCTGTCGTCTCCACGGCACCCCAGGTGTCGAATTTTGTTCGCTTTTGAAATTTGACCTCTGTTTTCCGCCCCCACCGGTTGTTTACTAACCAGTGAGGGGAGTCTGCGCGCTGGGACGACGACTGGATCCGCAGGCGAAGAGGAGATCATCGTGGCAACGGCAGAGTTCAATCGCATGATGTTGTGGACCGATTTGGAAGATACCGTGGTAGGCGGCCGCTGGCGCATCGTGCGCCTCGTCCGTCCTGAAGGGCGCATGGCGTGGTTCGAAGCAACGAGCCTCGACGGCAAGCCGGTGATGGTGAGCATTACGGAAACCCTGAACGATGACGACGAACTGCTGGCCCGACTGCGTGCCGCGGCGGAGATCTGCCATCCGAATGTCGTTCGCATTACGAACGCCGTGGCGGACTGCATCGATGATTCTCCCGTCGTCATTGCCGCGATGGAGCGCACCGAAGAAAACCTCGAGGACGTACTTCGCGAGCGTCCACTCAGTGCCGCCGAGGCGCAGATGGTCCTCGAAGGACTGGTGCAGGGAATTGCCGCGATCCATAGCCGTGGCCTGGTCCATAGCCGTATGGAGGCCTCCAGTGTTCTGGCTGTGGGGGAGACCATCAAGCTGCGCAGCGATTGTCTGCAGTTGCCGGAGACGGGTTTCTCCGCAGCGGCTTCGGCCAACGTGCAGGGCATCGGGCGAATCGTCAGCCTGGCGATGACCCGCCGCGATCCGCATGGCGAGAACGACCCTGTGCTCCAGCTGCTGCCTGAACCGCTGGCACGCGCTGTCCGCCGCTCCCTCAGCGGTCATGCGCGCGTTGATGAAATCGCCGCGCTGGCGGGTATCCGGATCATTCCTGCAACGCGTCCGGAGCCGGAAATCCAGCAGCCTGCTTTACCGGCTCTCGTTGCCACGGCGTCCGACCCGATGGTTCCGCCTGCGAAGCCCAGCGTGGAGACGAGCCCGAATCAGCCGAAGACGCCGGAGGAAAAAGCCGGCGAGGCTGCGAAGCCAGCCGCGGAAAAACTAACCCCGGCCGTTAGTGCCCCTGTGCCCGCACCTGAGGCGACCGGCGATACGTTAGCGGAGAAACCCGTCGAGCCTCGCCAGCCTGGTCTGTTCACGGATAGCGATGGGCATCGGGATCTCTCGCACCTGCTTGCCGACGATGAGGAACCTGTGCCGCTGTGGCGGAGGCCGAGCGCTCCCTGGGTTCTGGGAGGAGCGGCCGGCATTCTTCTGGTCACGATTTTCACCCTCATCGCGCTGTTGCATCGCTCGCCGGCTCCTGCCGCTCCCGCGGCGCCTGTTGTCGTGACCCAGCCGATGCAGACGCCGAAGGCCAGCGCCCAACCTGCGACTGCTCCACCGAGAGCCGCGGCTCCGCAACCAGGGTGGCGCGTGATCGCGTGGACGTACGACCGCGAAGCGGACGCGCAGCACAAGGCCGACGCTCTGGCCAGGAAATTTCCCCAGCTGCGGCCCGCTGTCTTCGCGCTGAAGGGACGCGCGCCGTACCTGGTTAGCCTGGGAGGCGTTATGACGAAGGACCAGGCCCTCGCGCTCAGAAAAGAAGCCGTACGCCTGGGACTGCCGCGAGACACGTATGCTCAGAATTACCGCTGAACCGTTTCAGAGCTACGACAGGAACCGCTGAGTGGGATGAGAACGTAGCACTGCGGCGGGTCGAGACCGGCACGGTGCTATCGAGCATCGGCCGGAGCGGTTACTGAATCGTTCTCCCATGTAGCGATTTAAGACACCCTTCGTCGGCTTGTCACTCTCCGCTGTCGTGAGGAAGCTGGCACGGCAGAGGGCTCGGCGCCCGCGCGAGCCTTGATTTGGGCGGGTCCGGGCCATCCGCGGTAACTGCACGCCGCACAATAACCGAGTACCAAAGCCATTCCCGGGCATGACAGCGGGAATGTCAAATCGCAGTACTAAAGCGGCAAACTCTCCTGTCGATAAAGCGATTGAGTCCGCCGGGAAGCTCGAAATGAGTGCTGCGTCCGTGCGCCAGATGATCGACTGACCGGTCGGGCTTCGTGCAGGAGGCAATACGGTTCCCTCGATCGCACCACTCGCGTTGCCGTCGCGGCATGCGGCTCACCCCGCCGCAGTGTCCGTGACGGCTTCGTGCGATCGCCGGCACTCCGCCTCGGCTCCGCGCATTCCTTCCCTCTCGCATTTCGCTGTTCGAACTCCGCGTCCGGTTGTGATCGGGGCGGACACTTGCGGACCCTGCTGAGGAAATCATGGAAGGCCTGATGCACGCCCTGGGATACGAAGCTCTCCTGATTGCTTTGCCGCTGCTGCTCGCGTCCTATGGCATTAGTTTCCTGCTGGTCATCATCCGGAGCTGGGCGTTTGCCGAGGGCCGGAAGGTCTGGACGCAACCGCGCGCCTTTGTAGTCAGCGGGCTTCTGGTGCTGATGATCAGCTACTACATCCACTGGATCGTGCTTTACGCCGGCGTCTTCGTCGCGGATCTGCACCGTGCGCTGGGGCTGGGATGAGAGGCAAGGGGAATCCCGGTGCGCAAATGCGGCTCCTTCGGGATTCTTTGAAATTTCTAATGAAAGCGCCGCTGTTTTGGGAGGCTTCCGTGCTCCCTGTCTCCTGCAGAACGCATCGGGGAGGCATACAGCCATGAAGTCCGTCGGGGCAGGCACTCGAGAAAACGAAGGCAGGGGCGGGATCGGCAGGACACTGCAGCCGCAGGGGGATTGTGCCGCGGTGGAGGAGGAACGAGTCCGAGAACGCGCAATGCTCAAAGAGATGAGCTCTGTGCGCTGGATAGCCAGGCGCATTTACGAACGGCTGCCGCAGCATGTGGAAATCGAAGATCTGATCAGCGCCGGAACGATCGGCCTGCTCGACGCGTACGCCAAATTCGATCCGGCCAAGAACGTGCAGTTTCGCAGCTACGCTCAGTTTCGCATCCGGGGAGCCATTCTCGACAGCCTGCGCCTGCTCGACTGGAGCCCGCGCGACCTGCGGCGCAAGGGCCGCCAGATCGAAGAGACCGTCCGTCAACTGACGGCGCAGTTCGGCCGCGGTCCTTCGGAGCCGGAAGTCGCACAGGCGATGAGCATGCCGCTCGATGACTACCAGCAGATGCTGGGCGAACTGAAAGGTCTGGAGATCGGCACGCTGCATGCGGAGCGAGCGGATGAATCCGGCGAAGAGGAACTGGCCTACATTCCCGGGCCGGCAGAAGACGATCCGCTCTTCCGGTGCCTGAACAGTGAGATGAAGGAGCGGCTGGCGCAGGCCATCGAGCAGCTTCCGGAACGGGAGCGCCTCGTGGTGACCCTGTACTACTACGAAGAAATGACGATGAAAGAGATAGGCATGGTGCTGGGGGTCGTCGAATCCCGCGTCTCCCAGGTTCATTCTTCCGCCGTGGTCCACCTGCGCGCGAGCCTTGCGGGGTTTGCGACGAGGACGGATCGAGTGGACCACTGAGCTTTTCGGGGTTCGGCGGGTGAAGAACGGTGGCATAAGCGGTGTCCTGTTTTAGTACATCGCCTCCTGGTGCTGTCGCTGGTCGCTTCGCCCGCCGAATGTATTTGCAGTAGACTTGCTTCGTTCCCCTGACTCACTCCAGCAAAAGGAATCACGACAATGGCCGCCGGTAAGAAATCCCCGGCACGACCCCTCCGAGGCCGCGCGAAGGGCTCGTCCCGGCCGGGAGAGCCGCCAGAAACGCCACTCGATCCCGAGGTGAGAATGGACAAAGTTGAGAAGATCAGGAAGGCTCTCACGCGGGGCGAGTACAAAGTGCCCGCGTCAAAGGTTGCCGCAAAGATCCTCGAGGACATGCGCCGGAAATAGCGCGTTCAGAAGAACGCATTCACTGTGGCAAAAGAGAGGGCGGGGAGCACCCCCGCCCTGTTCAGCATTGAAGCAAAGTCCGGACTAACGCACGTCGATGTTCTGCGTCAGGGGGGTGTGATCCGACGCGTCCCCCACGAACACGGTGAACTGCCCCGGATCGACCTGCCAGCCCTTATTCGCGTCACTCCAGTACGCGAAGGAGCGCTTGTCCAGCTCCAGGGTGACGTGCTTCGTCTCATTCGGCGCCAGCCGCACCTTCTCGAAACCCTTCAGCTCTTTTTCCGGACGCTTCACCTTCGCCGACGGGTCGCCAACGTACACCTGCGCGACCGTAGCGCCTTCGCGTTGGCCGCTATTGCTGACGTCGAAGGAAACGGTATAGGCGTATGGCTCTTGTCCGGTGGCTGTTTCCACCTTGAGGTTGGAGAACGAGAAGGTCGTGTAGGACAAACCGAATCCAAACGGGAACAGCGGCTTCTTGTCGTTGCTGAGATAGTAGCGATACCCGACGAAGACGCCCTCTTTGTACTCGACATGCGGCGTCTGTCCGGCAGGGGTGGGGGCAGGGTAGTAGCTGTCGTGCACCGGGTTCTCGGCCCAGGTGCGCTCGAAGCTCACCGGCAGATGTCCTTCGGGATCGTGGCGGCCCAGCAGGATCTGCGCCATGGCGCGGCCGCCCTCCTGTCCCGGATACCAGTTGTGCAGCAGCACCGGAACATGATCGAGCCAGCGGTGCATGTCGACGTTGCCGCCCGCGGTGATGGAGACAATAGTCTTCTGATTCGCAGCGGTTACCGCCTCGATGAGCTGATCCTGGCCAAAGGGCAGCTCGAAGGTGCGGTCGAAGCCCTCGCTCTCGTTGGTTGGGTTGAAACCGACCGCGACGAAGGCTACATCG
>DATGJK010000174.1:0-2645 GCA_035295245.1 Acidobacteriaceae bacterium | reverse complement strand
CCTGCGCTGGGGAATGTCTCAGCGCCGCTCGCCGGTTCTGCTCTCTGAGCCGGTTTCAGAGCTTTGTGCTCTGATCTCTGACGCCTGTTGTGCCATGGGCAGTCTCACTTCTGCCATGCACCCTAACCGCCCCGCGCGATTGCGCAGCGTGATGGTTCCGCCGTGCGCTTCGACGATCTGCCGCGCCAGCGCAAGACCCACTCCAGAGCCCGATTTCTTTGTCGTGTACAGCGGCACAAACAGGTTGTCTGGATTCGCCAGACCCGGCCCGTTGTCTTCCACGCGGATGGAGACGAAGTCACGGTCCTCAACGGCGCGGATGGTCACCTCCGGATCGCACGGCTCGGCCAGCGCCGCAATTTCCGGATCGTCGCCGGCGCAAAAGGTCGCCGCCTCGACCGCATTGCGCACGAGGTTGATGAGCAGCTGTTCGATCTGGTCCGGATCCGCCAGCAGATCCACGCCGGGCGCGGGCAGCACTCGCACGTCCAGCCGGATCTCCAGGCTGGCCACGCGCTCGAGCAGAGGCTGAAGAGGCACGCGCTTCAGCACCGGCGCGGGTAGCTGCGCCAGCTGCCGGTAAGCCTGCACGAACCTGTTCAGCGAATCGGCGCGGTTCTCAATGACGCTGAGCCCCCGCTGGAAATCCCGCTGGAGCATCCCGTTACCGGGTGCGTGCTCGCCGCCCGCCTGCGCCGGAGCCGGCGCCAGCCGCGATCGCAGGCTGCCTGCAATCGACTTGATCGGCGTCAGCGAATTCGAAATCTCGTGCCCGATCACCCGAATCAGGCGCCGCCACGCCAGCCGCTCTTCCTCGCGAAGCGCCATGCTCACGTCCGACAGCAGGATCAGCGTGTGCGGCACGCCGCGCTGCCGGAACGTCGATCGCCGGATCATCCATCGCGCGGCCTGTTCCGCGCTGCGCTGCGTTTCGCCCCGGCGCAGGTTCGCCTGCGCCTCAACCGGCAGCATGATTTCTGAAGGCTGTTCCAGCAGGGCAGCGAGCGAAAGCTCTTCCGCCGTCCGTCCTAAATCGCGCGACGGCTGCAGCGCAAAAACGCGCTCCGCAGCCGGATTGAGCAGGCGCAGCCGCTGATCCTGGTCGAAGGCCAGAACCGGCGCGTCCATCTCGGCGATCACGCGCCGCAGCAGCGCCACAGCCTCCAGCGCGCCCACCCGCTGCGCCTGCAGCGTATCTGCCAAAGCGTTGATTTCCAGCGATAGCTGCCCCATGGCATCCTCGCGGTTTGCGCCGCGCGCGCGGAACGAGTAGTCCTCCTCGCGCAGCGCCGCCACGACGTTGGCCAGCGTCTGAATGGGCCGCACCGCCTCTTCGATGAGCGCAGAGAGCACCAGTAACAGCAGCAGCAGGAGGATACCGAGCGTCGCCAGCATCGGCCCCGTCGAGACATGCAGCAGCGCAAGCATGGCCGCGACCAGGCCCATCAGGATTAAAGCGCCAAGGGTGCAGTACACGCGCAGCCGCGCCTCAAACGAGAGGCTCTGCCTGCGCTTCCGCGATGTTGGCCGGTTGTGCGGCATGGGTCAGGAATCAGCGATCAGGGTACAGCGTTCTGTGCCCATCGTTCAGATTCCGTATTTTTCCATCCGGCGGTACAGCGCTCCGCGGCTCAGCCCCAGCGCCTCGGCCGCCTGGCTCACGTTTCCGTTGCAGCGCGAAAGCGCTTTGCGGATGAGGATGCTTTCCACGGATTCCAGGCTCATCTCCTCCAGCGCCTGCGTCGAGACTCGCGCCGGGCTCAACCCCAGATCCGACACCTCGATGATGTTCTCTCGCGACATCAGGACAGCGCGCTCGATGGTGTGATCCAGTTCGCGCACGTTCCCCGGCCACGAATAGTGCAGCATCAGCTGAATCGCCGCGGGATCGATTCCCTGAACCTGCTTACGATATCGCTGCGCATACCGCGAGAGGAAATGTGCGGCCAATGGCGGGATATCCTCACGGCGCTCCCGAAGCGGCGGCAGATGGATTTCCACCGTGTTCAGCCGGAAGAGCAGATCGGCACGAAAGCGCCCCTCCTCGACTTCCTTGCGTAAATCGGAATTCGTCGCCGACAGCACGCGCACATTGACTTTGCGCGTTTTCGACGAGCCCACCCGCTCCATCTCGCCCGTTTCCAGCACGCGCAGCAGCTTCGCTTGCTGCCGCGTCGGAATATTCGCGATCTCATCGAGGAAGAGCGTGCCGCCCTCAGCCAGCTCAAAGCGCCCGATGCGCTCCGAGCGCGCATCGGTAAAGGCGCCCTTCACGTGTCCGAAGAGTTCGCTCTCGAACGTGCCTTCCGGCAGCGCACCAGTGTTCACGGCGACCATCGACCGCGAGGCCCGCAGCGACAACGCATGCAGCGTCTGCGCGACGACCTCCTTGCCCGTACCGTGCTCGCCTGTGATCAGCACGCTGGCGTCGGAGGGCCCAATGCGCGCAATCGTCGCCAGTACCGGCTGCATCGCAGGAGCCGTCGCGATCATTTCCGGCAGGTTCGCTGCCTTCAGCAGCCGATTCTCGGCCTCCAGCCGCTGCGCCCGCCGCACCGCGTCGTACAGATCGATCTGCGTGCGCAACACGGTAAGGAGCCGGGCATTATCCCAGGGTTTCTGGATGAAGTCGTTGGCCCCGCGCC
>DATGJK010000173.1:0-3809 GCA_035295245.1 Acidobacteriaceae bacterium | reverse complement strand
TGAGCAGAATGGACCACAGGACCCAGCGCGTGGAGTACAGCCTGCCGCGCCACAGTTGCACCGTCGCGACCACCATGAGCAGAACGAACCACGTCCCCAGCCCCGCCATGATGTGGTAGCTGTAATAGAGCAGCGGCAGCGGCGACGGCCGCTGATCTTCAGGAAAATCGTTCAGGCCCCGCACTTCGGCTTTGGTCGTGCCATAAATCAGAAAGCTGAGCACGTCGTTTACGACCAGCGGATTGTCAATCTTCTGCGCCTGCTCGTCGGGCTGACCGATCAGAACAATCGGCGCCCCAGTCTCTGTGCGAAACTGACCCTCCATCCCGGCCATCGCCGCCGGCTGATGCTTCGCCACGTAGCGTCCGTGCAGGTCGCCCGTAGGAAAGATCTGCACGATGCAGGAAACCAGGCCGGCAAGTACGCCCAGCTTCAGAAAGAGCCGCCCGAACTCCTCATGGCTGCGCTCCAGCAGATAAAACGCGCCGGTAGCCGCCACCACAAACGACGCCGTCACCACCGCTCCGCACATGTTGTGCGCGTATTGCAGCCAGGCCCACGGATTCAGCAGCAGTCCCCAGAAGCTCGAGACTTCATAACCGCCGTTCGGGAGCAAATGCCAGGCCACCGGGTGCTGCATCCACGCGTCAGTGACGATGATGAAAAATCCCGAGATCCACGATCCCAGAAACACCATGAACGCCGCGCCGAAGTGCGCCAGCTTTGAGAGCCGCTTCTCACCAAAGAGAAACAACCCCAGGAAGGTCGATTCCAGAAAGAAGGCAAAGACGCCCTCCATGGCCAGCGGCTGACCGATCACCCCACCGGTGCGGCGCGAGAACTCCGACCAGTTCGTCCCAAACTGAAATTCCATCGGGATGCCCGTCACCACCCCGAGCATGAAGTTGATGGCGAAGATTTTCGCCCAGAAGCGAGCCGCCTGGTTCCACCGCTCATTGCCCGTGCGCAGGGCGACGAGCTTCATGATCACCATCAGCAGCGCCAAACCCATGGTCAGCTGCGGAAACAGGTAGTGGAATGTGACGGTGAAAGCGAAGTGAATACGGTCCAGCAGAAGTGCGTTCATACCCACCCAAAGGTAACGTCGGGAGGCATCGACGCTCAGTGACAACTGTCACAGCCGGGCAAAGCCCGCCGTTTCACTGAAAAAGAGGGCGGCCGCACAACTGGCCGCCGCCCGTCCAAATTACTGGATGGAGCCTATTGCAGCCGCAGCTCGTTCTGCAGCTGCAGATCATTGAGCACCGTCGGATTCGTCTCGTCCGTGGCCAGGATGTTGTGGCAAAGATTGCAGTCGTTGCTCAGCGTTTTGCCGCTCTTGCTGGTGTGGTTGCCGTCGTGGCAGCGGAAGCATCCCGGATAGGCCATGTGCCCGATGTTGTTCGGATACGTGCCCCAGGTCACTTTCATCTCCGGAAATACGTTCCGGTCGTAAATCGTGACCAGGCGACTTGCCGCCGCGTCAATTTGCGCCCGCTGCGACGCCCAAACCTGCGGATACTGGGTGCGGTAGTAATCGTCCAAGCCAGCTACGATCTTCTGTCCGGCATCCGCCTGCGAAATGTACGTCGCCTGCAGCAGCTGAACACCCTCTTTGTGGATGAACGGCAGGCTGGGGCTTGGCGTCCCGTCGAGCATGGCGGCGTCGAGTGCCTCCTGCGGCGTATGGAAAATGTGCGTGGCCTGGTTGTGGCAATCCATGCAATCCATCACGCGCCGAACGCCCTTCACCGGCCCCTTCGCGTCGGAGCTGACGTATTCCGTTGTGCTCCCATCGGGATTCGGCGCGCTTACGGACAGAATCGTCTGCGCGGCGGGGTCCGTGGCCACGTACTCGAAATTAGTCAGGTGATGCCCATGGATCCCGCTGAGGTGCGAGACCGAGTCGATTCCGCCCAGATGCAGGACCAGCACGGTGCGCGTCACCGAGTTCTTCTCGTCATCGCCGAAAGTGCTCTTCACGAGCAGCTTCTCGCCGATGAACTTCGCCGGAGTGTGGCACTGCTCGCAGGTTTCCCTCGCCGGACGCAGCCCATTCAGCGTGGCGCGGATCGGCGTCGGCCAGGTGTGCGCGACCACTTCGATGAGCTGTTTGGTGCCGTTCACCTTAGCCTGCACATAGGAATCGAATCCGGAGCCGACGTGGCACTGCACGCAATCCACATGTGCGTGCGGCGACTCCTGATAGGCCATCCACTGCGGAGACATGACGTGGCAGCTCTGCCCGCAGAAGTGCGGCGAGTCCATGTAGGAGACGGCGCGATACGAGGCAGTGCCCACGATGACAAAGTTGATGAACGTTGCCACCACAACAACTTCGATCCCGCGGCGAAATACCGGGTTCTGCAGGTCGATCTGAGGATACGTCGCAGGGACCTGGCCAGCGGCAACGAGACTTCTCCGGCGCAGCCAAATTCCGATCGGGATGAGGATGAGCCCCAGAACGAAGAGCCCCGGCAGAAACAGATCGAAGATCAGGCCGAGGTAGGGATTGGAGGAGCCGCCATGGCCGAAAATCGAAACCACCCAGAAACCGATCAGCACAAAGGCCGCGGCGCTGGTCAGTGCTCCGCCCAGCAGGCTGAGCGGATTGTTCCCGTAAAACAGAATCCGCCGCAGGTTCTTATCAACAGTTTTGAAATCCAGCATCCAGCCCTCTTACCCAGCGAAATACGCGCTCAGCGTCAGGATCAGGAGCATCACGCCGATCGTAATGGCTGTGAAGCCCACCACCCGCGAGAAATTTATCAACCACTTGAGAGGTGCGTCTGTGATCCTTATCGCACCTCTGCCTTCGCTGATCATTCGCTGGTATTCCTCGGGCCGCCGGTTTTTGAACTCCTCCTCGCTCTCCCGGCCGGTAAAGATCACCATGTCCATCGGGAAGCTGTCGGGCCGCAGATGCGTGTTGACGAAGTGAATGGCGAAGATGAACAGGATAGCCAGCAGTCCTTCTTCGCTGTGGATGATGAGGGCTGCGTTCAGAGCCCAGCCGGGAAGAAAGCGCGCGAAGAACGGCGCGAACCACATGGCGTATCCGGAAAAGCCGATGACCACCATCCCCCAAAACACCGCCCAGTAATCGAACTTTTCCCAGTAAGCGTAGCGCTCGAATTTCGGCTTGGGACCAAGCCCGAGGAACCAGCGCATGTGGCCGAAGAGATCCTTGACGTCTTTCAGGTTCGCGATCATCGAGGTCGGTCCCCAGAAGATGCCCTTCTCACGATGGATGATGCCGCGGGCAATAATGTCGCGAACGTGAATCAGAAACGCGATCGTCAGGATCAGCGCGCAGAACTTATGAAAGAACAGAATCGTGCCGAATCCGTCGACCAGTTTCGCGAAGCGCACCGCCCACGGCGTGCTCGAAAAGCGCAGCGGCAGGCCCGTGGCGGCGAGCACCAGAAATGTCGTGAACAGAACGCCGTGCAGGTAACGCTGCCCGAGCGTGAAGCGCAGGAAATAGCGCTCTTTGGGCCTGATGGCCGCAGGCGTTCCCATGGGAACGGATTCTTCCACTGCAGCCGGAAGCGGGCTTTGCGTGATCTCAGGCATTCTTTCCTCCTGCCGATTTATTGCTCACCTGGTGCAGCCGCGAGCGGACCAACCACAGCACCGTGTGCAGCAGGAAGAACGTCAGCACGCTGGTGAGCAGCAGGTTCATGAACAGGCGAATGTAGTAGAGCGCCGGATTGAGCCGCCGGCTGCGGGCATTCGCATGCGGCTGATATTGGACAAAGCTGGCATTCGCGCCGGAATGGCATCGCCCGCAGGTAGCCACCAGATTG
>DATGJK010000172.1:0-19900 GCA_035295245.1 Acidobacteriaceae bacterium | reverse complement strand
AGTGAGATCCGTTGCTCAGCTCGAGCCCGGCAGCGAGAAGGACGCTGTAGATATCGAAGCAGATGCCGCCGGAGAACTGGAATTCAATGGCCGCGCCCGCGTGGGGTTCGAAGCTGCGGGAGAGCACGCATCCGCCGCACGCCAGGATGGCGCCGGTGAGAAAGCGCACGGCACGCGGGGCGTCCCGTTCGCAGCGGGCGGAGAGGACGAGGTTGAAGGCTGCCGGGTTGGCTGTTACGTCGGTCACACTGGCCTTATCGGAACGCTGCGTCTCCCGCATCAGTGGGAAAAACGTCCCTCGGGGGCTAAAGAACTGGCGCTGTGCTAACGTGGCGACATGCTCGTCGGCACCGGCATCGATCTGGTGGAAGTGGAGCGGATCGCGCGCTCCATCGAGCGCTTCGGCGAGCGGTTTCTCGAACGCATTTTCACTGCGGATGAGATCGCGTATTGCCGCGCCAGAGCGGCGTCAGCGGAGAGTTTTGCGGCCCGGTTCGCTGCGAAAGAGGCAGGCGCGAAGGCGCTCGGCACCGGCATCCAGCACGGCGTTTCGTGGAAGGAGCTGGAAGTGCGGCGCCTGCCGGGGCAGCGTCCCACGCTGCACCTGAGCGGGCGGGCGCGTACGATTGCGGGACAGCTGGGCGTGCAGCGTGTCTCACTTTCGCTCACGCATACGAAGGCGCTGGCCATGGCCACCGTGCATCTCGAGGACCAGCCGGCAGCCAATAGCTGATGATCAGCGTTCGTTCAGGATCGTTGTCTCCCGCTCAGCATGATTGCCGGCTGCGCGGACGCGCTGCTGCGCCAGCTCTTTGAAGGCGCGATAGACGAACGAGCCGATCCACCAACCGTCGATGAACTTATAGGGCGTCTCGCCGGTGGTGTAGTGGCCGCAGGGCAGCTCTTTCGATACGAAGTCAATTCCGTGCGCGGCGAAGGCGGCCAGCACCTGCTCCGAAAACTCGGGCAGGAAGGTCAGGTCATACCCGGCGTGCACCACGAGCACCTTCTTTGGGTGCGCGGAGAATTTGTCCATGTAGCTGACGGGGCTGATCCCGGTCCAGCAGCGGTAGAGATGGGTCTGGCTCATGCCGGCCTGCTCGAAAGCGGCGCGGATGTGGCGCGTGCTCTGTCCGGTCCAGACGACATCGCCGAAGGCCATCGACGCATGGTTGAACGCGTTGACCTGCAAACGCGGATCGTGCGCGCTGGCGATAAAGGCGTAGCAGGAGCCGAGACTGGTGCCGAGGATGCCGAACTGCTCGTATCCCTGGGATTGCAGCCAGTCGAGGCAGCAGCGCACGTCCACCACGGCCTGGCGGCAGGCGGCGATGGTGCGGCCGATGTTAGAGCTGACGGCGTAGTCGGAGCGCTCGGTTTCTGCGGGGCGGCGGATGTCGTGGAACGGCTTGCTGAGGCGCAGCGCGGAAACGCCGAAGCGATTGAACAGCGAGCAGAGGACGTTGTGGCTGAAGGCGTCGGCGTTCCACTGCGGCATCACGATGATCGCCTGTCGCGGTTTGCCGTGCTGCTTCTCGGGCGGTGCAGGATACCAGCGCGCGTTGACCAGATCGTTTTCCGGATACGGCGTGCGGACGGGCGAGGTGAAGCGCAGAAACTGCGCGTGCTTGACTTTGCCGTCGAGCGCGAGCTGTTTCAGCTGGGCATCGCGGCGCAGTGTCTCCGGGCGCACGTTGGTGGGGAAGAGCTGCGGGGCGCGGGATTCCAGTCGGAAATCCGCAGGCGTGCGATAGCCGAAGAACGAATCGCTGTTGCGGACGATGGCCTCGTTGACAGCGATCATCGTGAATTCGGCGGCGTCCAGGTCGGACGGATCGCTTTGGGCGCGGGCGACGGCCGCGCCCAGGCCGGCGGTGGTGATGAAGTCCTCGACCCAGTCGAAGCCCCATTCGACCGGGCGAACGATGCGGTTCTCATCGCGCGTGGTGAGTGCCGTCTCCCACGCAATCATCCAGCGGCGATAGAGGTTCGAGAACATCAGTCGGCCATGACCCGGGGCACGCGCTCGCCGATGTTGCAGAGCACCTCGTACGCGATCGTGCCGGTGCACTGCGCGAGATCGGCGGCGGTAATGGTTTCGCGCGCCTGCGTGCCGATGAGGACAGCCTCGTCGCCAACATCCACGCGCGGGAGGTCGGTGACGTCGACCATCGTCTGATCCATAGAGATGCGCCCGGCGATGGTCGCGCGATGTCCGCGAATGAGCACGGAGCCCCGGTTGGAAAGCAGGCGGTTCAGTCCGTCGGCATATCCGATGGGCAGAAGAGCCAGCCGGGTGAAGCGCTGAGCGCGAAAGGTCGCGCCGTATCCGGCGGTGACGCCTTCTGCGATGTCGCGCAGGCTGACGACGCGCGTCTTCCACGAGAGCACCGGCTGCAGGCCGTGCTCTTCCTGGCCGGAGGGCGCATAGCCGTAGAGGCCAATTCCGGTTCGATACATGCGGCGCGCGCCCATTTCGGTGGCAAGCTGGTTCACGTCGGCAGAGGCGCCCTCCAGCAGGTCGGCAGAACTGCCGGCGCTGACGAACTTCAGACGAATGCCGTGCTGCGTGAGCACCTTCAGGCAGGTGGTGAACTGGCCGATCTGCTCGTGCGTGGCCGCCGCATCGTCGGGCGAGTGGAAATGAGTCATCGCGGCTTCGATGCGGAGCGGCGAGCCGGGATCGAAGTGGTCGAGGAGGAGCAGCAGATTTTTGAGATGCACGCCCTGGCGCGACATGCCGCTGTCGATTTCAAGGTGGACCCGGACCGAGCCAGCCTCGGCGCGGCGGCGGTCAGCCGCTTCAACGAGCGCTTCCAGATGCGCTGCGTCCCAAACGACCGGCGTGAGCTGGTGGTCGAGCACGGCATCGGCCTCACCGGGATAAACGCCGGACATGACGAGGATCCTCGCGCTGGGCAGGATGGCGCGCAGGCCGACTGCTTCCTCCACGCAGGTGACACCAAACCATTGCGCGCCGGCGGCGGCCAGAGCAAGGGCACAGCCCTCGAATCCATGGCCGTACGCATTGGCCTTGATAACGGCGAGCAGGTCCGCATCCGGTCCGGCCAGCCGCTCGAGAAGCCGGTAATTGTGGAGCAGGCGGCGGCGCGAAACTTCAGCCCAGATGGGGCGGGTATGCGGAGCAGAGGTGTAGATCGCGGCCTCGGAGCTGGACGTGGTCAACGCGCGACCTAATTCGGCTGCGCCGGCGTGCCGGCCTGCGCGGTGTCGGGCTGCGCGGGCTCAGCGCCCTTGTGGAAGAGCGGGACGTGGAACGGGAACTGGGCCTCGCTCTTTTGCTGTGTCTTCTGCGCTTTACCCGGCGTCATGTCCACGACAGCGGTACGCTGCGAGTTCACGCAGGCCCAGTGGTAACGAGAGCGCTCATAGACGTGGGTGAAGATGCCGCGCTCCTCGCGCGACTTGCCGTCCTGCCGCAGTTTGACGATGTACGTGCCGCTGACCAGCGCGGTATCGCCGAAGGTCCTCACGCTGACCACCTTTTGCTCCATGCTGAGGAGCTGCGGGCCGCCTTTGTCGAACAGGGCAGCGATCTGCTGGTTACGCGTGGTCACGTCTCCGCTGGCGGAGATGTCGACGTACACCGGCGAGAGCAGGAACTCCAGCTGGTACTGATCGGCTTTCACCGCTGCGGTGCTCCACTGGTCTTCGAGCGCCTGAAATTCTTTCACTTCCGCGGGCTGCGGCTGACCGGGGGCAACGGACTGGGCCTGCTGCGCGCGCAACGATCCCCAGCCGCACACCAGGAGAAGAGCAAGGAAACAAAATTTCTGCATAAAGACACCAAGTTGGGGGATACCCACATGATAGACGTTCAGGGCGGCGGAAGGCTATCGCCAAGGCATGGAATGGAAGCCGATATGCACACCGGAGTACCGATATTCACAAGGGGAAGAAGAGACGGATTCTCCTAAACTCGATGCAAGCCCATGGCCACCACCCCCGACATAGAGTTCGAGCGCGGGCTGCCCGCCTCGCTCGACGCCGAGCGCACCATTCTCGGCGCTGTCCTGCTCGACAATCATGCTTACAACGATGCTTCGGCGATGATCCGCCCCGAGGATTTTGCGCTCACCGCGCACCAGCGCGTCTTTGCGCGCATGGGCGAGCTGATCGACACTGGGCACGTCGTCGATATCGTGACGCTGAGCGAGGAGCTGGCGAGGCGCAAGGAGATTGAGTCGGTCGGCGGCGTGGCATGGCTCGCATCGCTGACCGAAGGCCTGCCGCGGCGGCTCTCGATTGAAGAGTACGTCCGCATCGTCAAAGACAAATCGCTCCTCAGGCAGCTGATCAACATCTGCTCGACCGCAATCACCCGCGCCGCCGATCAGAGCGAAGGCGCCATCGACGTCCTGAACGATGCCGAGAGCGCGCTGCTGGAGGTGACCGAAAAGGGGATCACCCGCGGCTTCGCCAGCGTGCACGAGATTGTTGCCGGATCATTCCGCACGATCGACAACCTCTATAAAGAGGGGCGCGAGGTTACCGGTCTGGCGACGCACTTCGACGAGCTGGACCGCATGACGAGCGGTTTGCAGAACTCCGAGCTGGTGATCATCGCCGCGCGTCCTTCGATGGGCAAGACGGCCTTCGCCATCAACATCGCGCAAAATGCCGCTATCCACGGCGGCAAAACGGTGGCGGTGTTCTCGCTGGAAATGTCGAAGGAGAGCCTGCTGCGGCGCATGCTGGCGTCGGAGGCGCTCGTCGATTCGCAGAAGATCCAGAAGGGATTCCTGCTGCGCGAAGATCAGCAGAAACTCACCAATGCGCTGGAACGGCTGGTGGAGGCGAAGATCTTCATCGACGACACGCCGGGCATTTCGCTGACGGAGATGCGGGCGAAGGCGCGGCGCCTGCGCCAGGCGAGCGGCGGGCTGGATCTGATCGTCGTCGATTATCTGCAGCTGATGTCCGCGGGCACCATGGGGCCGGGCGCGAAGCGCTACGAGAACCGCACGCAGGAAGTCTCTGCGATTTCGCGCGGGCTCAAGGCGCTGGCCAAGGAGCTGAACATCCCCGTCATCGCGCTGTCGCAGCTCTCGCGTGGATCGGAGCAGAGAACGGACAAGAAGCCGCTGCTGTCCGACCTGCGCGAGTCGGGTTCCATCGAGCAGGACGCCGACGTCGTCGCCTTCATCCATCGCGAGAGTTACTACCAGCGCGGGCAGAATGGCGAGCCGGACCCAGAGCTCGACAACAAGGCGGAGATCATCATCGCCAAGCAGCGCAACGGCCCGACGGGCACCGTCGATCTGGCGTGGATCGGGCGCTGCACGCGCTTCGACAACCTGGCGTATGGCGGGCAGGGTGCAGATTATTGAGGCAGCCGCTCGTCTTACGAGTGTTACAATGTAAGACGCCATGGCTGCACATGCGACGGTAAGCACGAAGGGGCAGTTTGTTATCCCTGCCGATATCCGGGAACAACTCGGCATTCGCCCCGGAACCCGGATAGCAATCATTCGCGACGGCAACCGCATCATTTTGGAACCCGTGACGAAGGAGTACGTCCGGGCACTGCGCGGGGCCACTGCGGGCGGACCGTCTATGACGGAATCGCTGCTGAAAGAGCGTCGGAAAGAAGAGCGGCGGCGCAAGTGGTGACGTACGTCCTCGACTCAAGTGCGATCCTGCGCTTCACCGATAACGAAGCAGGCGCGGACCGGGTCCAGCGCATCCTGGATGCGGTGGTCGACGGTAATGCCGAGGTTGTCGTTTCCGCGCTTCACTGGGGTGAAGCCGCAGGTCGACTGTGTAAGCTCCGCGGCCGGGATGTGATGGAGAACATCCTGCAGCGGCTTCTCGGAACGGGAATCCAGGTGTTCCCGGCAACCCCGCAGCAGGCGATTGCGGCAGCGTTGATGAAAAATGACAACAAGATTCCCTATGTGGACGCCTTCGGTGCGGTGTTAGCATCCGCGCCTCACCACGTATTTGTCACGGCCGACTTCGACCTGAAGCCAGCTGCGAAACTCGTCAAAATCGAATTCCTGCCGGCTAAGTGAAGCTCGTCTCGGTTCGCGACACCGCACCGCTGATCCGCCTCGCCTGAATCTCGATATACACATTCACCAGGCTCAGCGCCGCCGGCGTGACGCCGGGGATTCGGCTGGCCTGGCCCAAAGTCGCCGGGCGCACGCGCGTCAGCTTCTCCTGCATTTCGCGCGAGAGGCCGCTGACCTGCGTGTAGTCGAACCAATCGGGGATGCCGCGCTCCTCAGCCTTCTTTAGCTTCTCAATCGACTTCTTCTGCTGGTCGAGATAGCCGGCATACTTGATCTCCGTCTCCACGGTCTTGAGTTCGTTCCGCACATGGGCGCTCAGATGGCCGTCGTCTGTCGGCTCGTGCCACGGAGCGAACACTGGATCGCTGAGCTGCTCGCGCAGAGCGGGCCAGATCGTTTCGATGGTGACTTCCGGCCGCTTTAACACCTGCGCCCACGTTTGTCCGGCAGGCCACTCGCCACCCTGCGCCTTCGCAGTCGCTAGATGCTTTTCGAGCGCGACCGAGCGGGCCTGCTTCGCTTCGTACTCCGCCCAGGCAGCGTCAGAAATCAGGCCAAGGCGGCGTCCATAGGGAGTAAGGCGTCGGTCGGCATTGTCGATGCGCAGGTGCAGGCGAAACTCCGCGCGCGACGTGAACATACGGTACGGCTCGTTGGTGCCCTTTGAGATGAGATCGTCGATCAGGATGCCGGTGTAGGCCTCCGTGCGGTTTAGCGTGAACGCTTCATCGCCGCGCACGCTGAGCGCCGCGTTGATGCCGGCCATGATTCCCTGGCAGGCAGCCTCCTCATAGCCTGATGTGCCGTTGATCTGGCCGGCGAGATAGAGCCCGGCGAACTTCTTGACGCGCAGCGAGCGGTCGAGCTCGGTGGGATCGATGGCGTCGTACTCGATTGCGTAGCCGGGGCGCAGCATCTCGGCGTTTTCGAGGCCGGGAATCGAGCGCACGATCTGCCACTGCACTTCCATCGGCAGCGACGTGGACATGCCGTTGATGTAGACCTCGTGCGTGTTGAGGCCCTCAGGCTCGAGGAAGAACTGGTGCTGCTCCTTGTCGGGGAACTTGACCACCTTGTCTTCGATCGATGGGCAGTAGCGCGGCCCGGTCGCCTTGATCTGCCCCGAGTACATCGGCGAGCGGTGCACGTTTTCGCGGATGATGCGCAGCGTCTCCGGCGTGGTGAAAGCGATGTGGCAGGACACCTGGCGCTGCGGCAGCGTGCGCGTGCGGAAGCTGAAGGGCGTGGGATCGGCATCGCCAGGCTGCTCCGGAAACCGGCTCCAGTCGATGGTGCGCCCGTCGAGGCGCGGCGGCGTTCCGGTCTTCAGGCGGCAGCCGCGCAGTCCCAGGCGCTTGAGCGCTTCGCCGAGCAGCACGGAGGGCGGCTCACCGCTGCGTCCCGCAGGGTAGTGCTCTTCTCCGCAGTGGATGAGCCCGTTCAGGAACGTGCCGGTGGTGATGACCGTGGCTCCGGCGAGAATCGTGCGGCCGTCGCGCAGCTTCACGCCTAAAACTCGCTGGCACTCCTCTTGGCTGATCGCTGCTCGCTGATCGCCGGGCGGCGTGCTGAGCACGACATCGACGACTTCCGCCTGCTTGATGAAGAGGTTCGCCTGCGACTCGAGCACCTCGCGCATCTTCACGCGGTATTGCTGCTTATCGCACTGGGCGCGCGGCGACCAGACGGCGGGTCCGCGCGAGGTGTTGAGCAGACGGAACTGGATACCGACGGCGTCAGCGACCTCGCCCATCACTCCGCCGAGGGCGTCGACCTCGCGCACCAGATGGCCCTTGGCGATGCCGCCGATGGCGGGATTGCAGCTCATCTGCGCGATGAGGTCGAGGTTCAGCGTGAACAGGGCGGTGCGCAGGCCCATGCGGGCCGAAGCCATCGCAGCCTCGCAGCCGGCATGTCCCGCGCCGACCACGACCACGTCGTATTGTTCTGTAAACGGCATTGGATCCTGGGGACCAGCCCGGCAAAACTTCGCTCTGAGGCTTCACGCCTTAATTCTACCGGCGCCCGCAATATCGCAAATCCGGCAGGAGATATCCGCGATCGGCGGTGGCTCAGGCGGGCAAGTGTTCTGTGTCGAGACCTTGACATCTGATGTCGTATCTCATATCATCAAACATCATGCGAACCACGATTGACATCGATGATCCGGTCCTGCGCGAAGTTCGCACCATTCATGAGCGAGAGGGGCGCTCGATGGGAGCAGTCATTTCCGAACTGCTGGCGGATGCGCTCGCGCGGCGGCGTGCGCGACGGCATCCCCCCGCGTTTCACTGGTCGTCGCGCTCCATGAATGCCCGCGTCAATCTCGCGGACAAGGATGAGCTGTATGCGGCGCTCGATGCGGATCGCTCATGAGCTATTCGCTGGACGTCAACGTGCTGCTATACGCCTCTGACCGCTCGTGTAAGCAGCATGAGGCGGCGCGCAGTTTTCTTGACCGCTGCGCCGCGGGGCCGGAGTTGCTCGTCCTCGCCTGGCCCACGCTGATGTCCTATCTGCGTATTGCGACTCACCCGAGCATCTTTGCTGCGCCGCTCTCTGCCGAAGAGGCATGGGGAAATATTTTGTCTTTGCTGGCGCTGCCGCACGTGCGCGCTGTCTCCGAGCTGGATGATTTTCCCGATGCCTGGAAACACGCAACGGCGGGCGTCGTCGTGCGCGGGAATCTTGTTCCGGATGCCCATCTCGCCGCCGTCCTCTTTCAGCACGGCGTGCGCACCCTGTACTCCAGTGACCGCGATTTCCGAAAGTTTGCCTCGCTCGAGGTTCGCGATCCGTTTTCTGCGACATAACGCGAATGAAAAGCGGCGGCCGAAGCCGCCGCTCTTCTTTCATGCGAACCGCGCCTAGAAGTTGAGCCGCAGAGCCATCTGGATCTGGCGGACGTTGTAGGCGAAGTTGCTGTTATCGGTGCTGGTGATGGACTGGAACGGCGTCGAGGTGTACGGCACGAATTCGTTAATGTGATTCGTGCTGTCGGTGGCAACGGCGTAGGCCGTGGTGCCGACGCCAGTCACGTTCTGGTGATTGGCCAGATTGAAGGCCTCCGCCAGAAACTCCGCGCTGTACCTCTCGTGCACGGTGATCCGCTTCGAGAGCCGCAGATCGACGTTATTGGTGTGCGGCATCTGGTAGATGTTGCGGTCGATGCCCGGAATGCGGTTCGAGCCCGCCGAGCCGTTGAACGAGCTGGTGGAGATCAACTTGCCGGTCGCCGTCTGCCCGGGCGTCAGATAGAGCGTACCCGCCGAGCCGCTGATGTTCATCGAGTACGGCAGGCCGGTCTGCGACTGGAACGAGGGCGAGATCTCATATCCATTCAGCAGATAAGCCCATCTGCCCGTGTAGTGCCACGGCGAGTCCAGTACCGCATACAGCATCAGGCGGTTGGGCACGTTCTGGTTGGAGTTGCCGTAGTCGAGCTTCAGGTTGGCGGGATCGAGCAGGTTGTTCGCGCTCGGCGATGTGTTGTTGTTCTCGCCGTAGTCCAGCGCGTGCGACCAGGTGAAGTTGCCGTTGAACGAAACGAAATGCGACATCCGGTGCTGATACTCGGCCACCAGAGCTTCGTAGTTGGAGTTCACACCGCTGAAGGTGTCGGTGATGGAACTGAAGCTCTTGTTCGGACGGCTGCCCAGGTACGTATTGGCCACGATGGTCTTCCCGTTCGGCAGAGGTCCCTTGCCGCTGGGATCGGTGACCGTAAACGAAACCGGCGTGGGCGCGGGCAGATTGATGTCGACGAAGTCCGGCAGGCGACGCCCCCACGATCCCAGCCAGGAGATTTGGAAGGCATCGTTCTTCGTGAACTGCTGCTGGATGGAGAGATCGCCCTGGAGGATCTCCGGCAGGCGGAAGTTCTTGTCGAAGAAGTAGACGGTCGCGTTGCCGCTGGCGCCGCCGAGGCAACTGGCAGCATCCACCTGCGGGAACTGCGGAGCGCAGGGCACGTTGGGGTTGAACTGCGGATTCGTCTGGCCGGCGGAGGAGCCGGTCTGAATCAGGTTCTGGTAAATGGTCGCATTGATGGCGCGAGCGAAGAAGAAGCCGTAGCCGCCGCGAACAACGGTTCGGCCCCGGCCGCTCACATCATAGGCAAAGCCGACGCGCGGACCGATGTTGCCGATGTTGCTGGGCATTTGAGCGGTTGCCGGCACCAGCGAGTTCGGGATGAGGGGAGTCGGGAAGTGCTCGTATTCCCAGCGGAGTCCGCCCGTGAGGCTGAGGCGCGGGGTGATTTTCCAGTTGTCCTGGGCGAAGAGCGAGTAGTCGCCGCTGGTGAACTCGAGCCCGGCTGGCCCAGCGCCCTGGTTGAAGAAGGTATAGTTTTCCGCGACTTTGCCGGCGGTCGGATTTTGCGAGAGGTACAGGTCGGCAAAGTAGTTGCCCAGCGGAGTGTTGCCGCTGTAGGTGTAGCCGCCGTACTGGTTGTAGAGGTTGGAGATCCGATCGTCGGTGTGGATGTAGTCGCCGCCGAACTTGAAGTCGTGATTGCCGCGGATCCACTCAACGGTGTCGGCGATCTGCCAGCGGCGCTCATCCGGCAGGGCCGCGCGGTTGAGGAATTGCGGCGTGCCGAACTGGAAGAACCCGCTGAGGAACACATTCGCCGGCAGGCCCTGCGGATTGGTGTAGTTCGGCGTCTTGACGAGGTTGTTCTGCTCATACGCCGTGGGGGTCTGGTTGAATTCAAATTCGAAGTCGCGCCCGTACATGTAGCGGACCTCGTTGCTGAGCGACTTCGTCACGAACGTGTCCAGTTTGCCGACGATCCAGTTATCGCGGACGTAGTCGTTGCCAAAGCTGGACCGGCCATAGGCGACGGCAGGAGCGGTTTGGATTCCGGCCGGCGAGGTCCAGCGCATCCGGTTGGCTTCCACCGAGGCGCGGTTGTTCTGGTTAATCTGCCAGTCGAGCTTCGGGAAGAGGATCGTCTGGCCGCCGGTGCGGGGCTGCGATCCGAGCATTGAGACGAGGCCGTTGATGCCGCTCTGGTAATAGGTAGTGGCGGCGCTCGTCGTCATGCCGGTGGCTTTAGCCAGCTGCGTGATCTGCGACTGAGCGTAGGTCCCGTTCGTGGTGTAGAAGTTCGCGTTGGAACTGGTGCCGAGGATGGTCGCCGCGCCGGGGAAATCATGGTAGTAGCGATCGCCCGCGAGGAAGAAGAACAGCTTGTCGCGCAGAATCGGGCCGCCCACCGTGAATCCGTACTGACGGCGAAGATCGGTCGGCTTGAACGACTGGCTCTGGTACGTGCCAGGCGAAACCTGCACCGGATGCTGGACGTAGTAGTTCTGGGCGTTCCAGGCGCTGTCGCGATCGAAGTAGTAGATGTCGCCGTGGAGGTCGTTGGTGCCGCTCTTGGTGACCGAGTTCACGATGCCGCCGGCGGAGCGTCCGTATTCGGCGGAGTAGTTCGACGTGTTGACCTGGAATTCCTGGACGGCGTCCTTGATGGTGGAGTAGCCGGCACGCGTCCGGCCGCGCTCTTCAGAGAAGTAGGCCTGGTTGTCGTCGGTGCCGTCGATGGTGACGTTGTTGAGCAGCGTGCTGGCGCCGCGAAAACTGAGCAGGCCGAAGCCATTGGAATCGTTGGTAACGCCCGGAGTGAGCAGCGCGGCCGCGGACCAGCGGTAGTTGTTCTCCGGCAGGCTGTTCAGGGTCTGCTGCGCGATCACGCCGGCGAAGTCAGGCGACGTGGTGTTGACGATGGGCGCGGCGCCGGTGACTTCCACCGTCTGTGCCGTCGAGCCAACAGAAAGATGCGCGTCGATGTTGGTCAGCAGCCCCACCTGCACTGTGGCATCCTGCACCAGGAACTCGCTGAATCCCTTGGCTCGCACCGTGACCGTATACGTGCCCGGCTGCAGGTGGATGATGCGGTAATAGCCGGACCCGTCCGACTCAGCGGTCTGTTCGGCGTTTGTGCCGAGATTGTGGACGACGATGGTGGCGTTAGGAACGACGGCGCCGCTGGAATCCGCCACCGTGCCGCCGATCGCGCCATCGACGGCCGTCTGCGCCTGGCTGCGGACGGGGACCATGAGGGCGAGAATCAGCGAGAGGACGAAGAGAAATCCGGCGGACGGACGGATGCGATTCTGAAGTTGGCACGTCATAGGCTCTCCAAAGAAATCAGGGAATCTTGAACCTCGGTCCGGCCGGCGAATGTCTGCGCGTAAGTCGCGGCGCGCCGAATTCCGGATCGAAGCCCCGGGCGGGTTCCGGCACACGGTGGTCGAGCAAACCGGTGCTGCAACGCTGTCCGGGCAGGATATACATCTACGATTCCACACGATTGTTTCTGGCTGATTACAGCACGTTGAGATTAGGGGAAGAAACAGGTGTTTTTGCCTGCATGTGGAAAACCCGGGGTGAAAAGGCAAAGCGCGCATTACGAAGGATTATTGGACCGAAGAATCGGCAATCAAATGAACGAGAACCCGCAACTACCCAGCGTAACGTCGCGGTTACGAATGCCGAGCGATTTCGCCGGCGAAACCTGCACGGGCACGATTTTTGCGCCTTAGGAGGCTCGGCGCACACGAAGTCAGAAATTCAGGCGGACGCCGGCCTGAATCTGGCGTTCCCGCTGGAACTCTGTGCTGGCGGCGTTGGTCGGATTGCCGAAAGCCGCTGTGGCGTCATAGGCGTACTGCCGGACGGAGGTGCCGTTGACCATCGTGACCGCGGGCGCGGGACGCTCGCCGCTCTGCCACGTGAGTGTGGCCATGTTCGCGTGGCTTGAGTCGTTGCTGATGCGATAGCCGACGGTCTGGATGCGTGTGACGCTCTGATGATTCAACGCGTTGAAGGCTTCGCCAAAGAGATCGAAGGAGAAGCGGTCGCTAAGCGGGAAGCGCTTCGTCAGGCGGACGTCGAGGTTGGATGAGCCAGGATACCGGAAGGTGTTGCGGCCGATGCCGGGGATGAAGTCCTCGCCGCCGCTTCCGTTCAGGCTGGCGCCGAGTGCTGCGATGGGAACACGCGTTCCGGGAATGTAGCCGTTGGGCTGCGTTACGGCCTGCAGGCACTTCGCGCCGCCATTGGGCCCGCCGGCGATCAGCCAGTCTGTGTAGGAGCACGACGGCGTGGGGACCGAGCCTGCGGTTCGCATCGAGTACGGCAGGCCGGTGCGCCAGTCGCCTGTCGCAGCGAGCGAGTACCCGCCGAAAATTTCCCCGGCGGCCCCGCGCAGGCGCCACGTTTCGCGGAGAACCACCGCCCCGGAAATGCGCTGGCGCACGTCATAGTTCGAGGTGCCGTGTTCGAGGCGCAGGTCGGCGGGATCGTAGACATCGTTGCGATCGGCGAAGGCGGCTTCGTTCTGACCGTCGTCGATGGCTTGCGCCAGAGTGTATCCCACGTTCGCCGTCAGGCCGCGCGCCATACGGCGAATGACGCGCAGCATGAGACCGCGGTAGCTGGAGTTCGTTTCGCTGACGATGTCCGTGATAGAGCCGTACGCGGGGTTGACCCGCTGAAAATAGAAGTGCTGCGGCATGTAGATCGGGAACGACGAGCCGTTCATCGCGGATGCGAGCTTCGCCAGCGGCCCAAAGTTGCTGTTGTTTCCGGGAGCTTTCACCGTATAGAAGACGTCGGCAGTCGCGCTGGTGTCGATGTTCGCATCAATGAACGGCGCGAGGTGGTGGCCGTCCGTAGCCATAGCGGTGGCGGTGAGCACCGTCCGTGCCCCTACCGACTGTTCCAGCGAGAGCTGTGCCTGGTTGATCTGCGCGTGGCGGAAGCGTGGGTCGAAGAAGACGACGTCCGGCGCGGTGGACGCCTGGTTGGGCGCGGCCGCCGGCACGTACGGCGTTTCGTTACTGCCAAAGACGTAGGGGAACGGCGGGGCTCCGGCGTCCAGCGGGCGCCAGGAGTAGCTGCGTGGCGAGTGCGCGCTGCCGGTCGAGGTCAGCGCGCTGAAGACGGTAGCGTTGGGAACGCGCGCGAAATAGAGTCCGAAGCCGCCGCGCAGGACAGTCGTCCCGTGTCCGAAGAGATCCCAGGCAAAAGCGGCGCGCGGGGCGAAGTCATCGCGGTTGTGCGGCAGGCGCGCGGTCTGCGGCACATCCGCATTGACGAGGGCTGGATTCGTATCGGGCAGCCGCTCATAGTCGTAGCGGAGTCCCACGGTCAGAGTGAGGCGGCGCGCCGGCTTCCACTCCTCGGCGGCGAAGGCGGCGTAATCGGCGGTGCGCAGCCACCAATTGGTGTAGCCGAGCGTCTGGCGATACCGCGTATAGCAGGGATACGGCCCGGCTCCGGCGGTCGTGCCGTCGCAGCTGTTCGCCGCCAGCAGGTCGGAGAGGAAGTCGAGCAGCGTGGAGTAGGAGTAAGCGCCGTTCTCGCCGTTGACGCCCTCGATCGTGTCGCTGATGTGGTTATAGTCGTAACCGAAGCGGAGCGCCTGCTTGCCATGGAGCCATGAAGCGGCATCGAGAAATTGCTGCCGCGTTTCCTCGGGATACGCACGCTTGTTCACGGTCGGCAGCGTGCCGAAGCGGAATCCGGCGCTGGCATCGATGGAGATTTCGGCGGGCAATCCCCACGAATTGCCGGCGAACTGACGCTCGAAAGCGGTGGGTGCGGAGGGCGACTGCGCCAGCAGATCGCGACTGTACTGAAAACGTGCGCTGTTCACGAGGCGCGGCGTGAGGAAGTAGTCCCAGCGTGCGACCGCGGTGTCGTCACTGCTGGCGCTGTTGCCGAAGCTGCCGATGCCGTCGTTCTCAGACGCGCCGCCGAGCGCGCCATGCGGAGCGTTGCGGCGCATCGAGTTGTATTGCAGGATCAGCTGATGGCGGTCGTTGATGCGCCAAGTCAGCTTGGGAAACACAATAGTCTGGCGTGTGGAGCGCGGCACCGTGCCGAGCATGGTGTTCAACTGGCTCAGCACCGTGGACCACGCGCAGGCGGCGGTGGCCGTCGATCCCCCGCCGGGAACGCCGGACCTGGTGCAGGATTGTGCGATGGGGCTTTTGCTAAGGCCAATGCGCGCTTCGAGAGTGGCGAGGGTGGGCTGCGAAGGCGGGAAGAAGAAAACCTCCGGCTCGCTGGCGCGGGCGACAGCAGGATTATGGCGCAGGTGCTGCTCCCACGCGAAGAACCAGAACAGCCGGTCGCGCCGAATGGGCCCTCCGGCGGAGATTTCCCACTCCTGCCGACGGTCGGGCGCGTGGTACGGAGCTTCAACGTAAGTGATCGGCTGACCGTTGAGATACTGCACCGGCTGGCCATCGACAGTGGTCGTGCCGGCTGGCTCCTGCTGCATGACTTTGTCGTAGGCGTTGTAGGTCTGTCCGAGCGAGCCGCGGTCGAAGAATGTCGCCTGGCCGCGCATGTGGCTGTTGCCTGACTTCGTTACGGTGCTGAACCCGCCGGGCTCCCGCCCGAAGAAGCTGCCGCCCATCTGGAATTCGCTGATGGAAGATTGGCCTGTGACATAAGTGCCCGACTGGGTGGCGCGTTCGCGAGCACGAAAGGCGAGCCGGCCATTGACACCGTCGACTGTGATGCTGTTCATCAGCGGAGAGAGCCCGCCGAAGCTGAGGCTGCCGTCGTCCGAAGGCGTAGCGGGCGAAAAAATCGCCGCCAGCGCCGAGGCGTGGCGCGTGTCGTTGGGCAGATCGCTGAGGTCGGCAGCGCTCATGACGGAGGACTCGGACAATTGCCGGCGAGCATCGACGAGCACGGTGCGATGCAGAGTCAGCGAAACGGGAGCCGCGTTCAGAACGACGCTCCCCCCGGCCTCGATGGTCAGGTGGTCGGCTTCCCAGTCGGACAGGCCGTCAGCATGGACGCGCATACGGTAGTCGCCGGGAAGAATGTCGGCAAAGAAGAAGCTGCCCCGGCTGTCCGAGAAGGCATCCGTATGCTGGCCGGTGGCGGGATCTTCGAGGTGAATCGCCGCGCCGGCAACGCCTCGGCCAGTTGGCGCGAGCACATGACCGGTGATGGAGCCGCCGGTATCCGACTGTGGCAGGGCGGGGGCTGCAGCGATCAGCAGTCCGGGCAAAACCGCGTTGATGACCCAACGAAGGCGCACATTCTCCTCATCCAGGCAGATTAGGAGCGCCGCCGCCGGCGGACCCAATCCGGGAGGAAATTGGCGGAAGTAAGTCGAGCGTAGCGGTTTAGCTAGACTAAGAGGAGCAAATGTTTATCGATGAAGCCAAAATTCGCGTGAAAGCCGGTGACGGGGGTAATGGGTGCATGGCTTTCCGCCGGGAGAAATTCGTGCCGCGCGGCGGACCCTCAGGCGGCGACGGTGGCCACGGCGGCAACGTCGTCATGGAATCCAGCCAGCGGCACAACACGCTGGTGTACTTCCGTTTTAACCCGGAGCACAAGGCGGAACGCGGCGAGCACGGCATGGGTTCCAATTGCACCGGCCGCGACGGCAAGGACGTGGTGCTGAAGGTCCCGGTGGGAGCGATTCTCTTCGATGCCGACACCGGCGAGCAGGTGCACGACTTCACCAAACCGGACGAGCGCATCGTGATCGCGCGGGGCGGCCGCGGCGGCCGCGGCAATCAGCACTTCGCCACGCCCACGCATCAGGCTCCGCGCGAGCATGAGCTGGGGCGCCCCGGCGAAGAGCGGCACTACCGCATCGAGCTGCGCGTGTTGGCGGACGTGGGACTGGTCGGCTATCCGAACGTGGGCAAGTCCACGCTGATCTCGCGCATCTCGGCGGCCCGGCCGAAGATTGCCGACTATCCGTTCACGACGCTGGAGCCCAATCTGGGCGTGGTGACCATCGGCGACGCTCCCTACGAGGAGAGCTACGTCGTGGCAGATATCCCTGGGCTCATCGAAGGCGCGCATCTGGGCGCGGGGCTCGGGATGCAATTCCTGCGACATATCGAGCGCACCCGCCTGCTGGTGCATCTGGTGGACGTTTCCGACGGGAGCGGCCGGCCCGATCCGGTGGAGGACTTCAGGATCATCGTGAGCGAGCTGCACAGCTTCGGCCACGGACTCGACGAGAAGCCGATGATGGTCGTCGCATCCAAAGCCGACGTTGCGAACCCCGCGAAGCTCAAGAAGCTGGAGACGATGGCGAAGCGCAAGAAGCTGCCGTTCTATGCCATTTCCGCGGTAACCGGGCTGGGCGTGGACAAGCTCAAGTACGCCATCGGCGACCGCGTGCGCGACCTGCGCAAGGCCAGCGTCGATCTGAGTGCGGCGCAGGGACAGGAGCGCGTTGCGGGAGACTAGGCGGGACGATCCGAGTCAGAAAAGTCGGCGAGGACCTTTTAGCCGGGAAGAGTGGAGCGGGTCGTGACATAGAGGCTCGCGATGCAGAGCGCGGCCTGAGCGACGATGGTGAGGAGCGCTGCAACGGCGAAGGCCCGCCGTTGGCGCGTTTCCAGCGCATCGGCGAAGATGCCTCCTGCGAAGGTGATCAGGAAGGGCAGCGCCCAAAGCCAGGGGTCGGAGGCCACTCCGGTGGTGAGAAGAAAGAGCAGGACGAGCCCGACAATCAGCGGCATGGTGTTGCCGAAATAGCGCGAGCGGCGCGAGATGGCGTAAAGAGCGAGTGAGCCGGCCAACGCGACGGAGAAGGCGAAATGGGCAGGGTTCGAGAAGAACCACACGGCGCCGTTCGCCGAGACCCAGATGCGCCCGGCAGCGCTGCGAAACACGTAACTAAAGGCGTCCGGCTGAAATGCGTACGAGGCAAAGAGCAGGAGGAAGGCGCCGGCGATCCAGAGAATGAGCAGCGTGGGAATGACGGCACGGCGGCCCTCCGCGACCCATGCCATGAACCCGACGGCAAACACCAACGCAATGATGAACGCGGCCAGGTGAGCGGCGGCCGTGAACCCGAGTGCGAGCACCAGCAGTGCGATGCGGGGACGCCATTTGCGTCGCGGACCCTGCAGCGCGTGGCCGACGCCAACGGCCAGATATATCGCCGAGAAGACGCCGAACGCGGCAAGAATTTCGTTGTTTGGATAGGTCGCGGCCTGGACCACGGCGGGCATGAAACAGTAAAGAGCGAGCGAAATGTAACCGCCCTCGTTACCGAAAAGACGACGGGTCACCCACCAGATGCAGGCGCCCAGAGCGAGCGCCGCGACGATGAAGGGCAGGCGCAGAAGAAAGCGAATGGCGCCCACTTCATGGCGCATCTCCCAGGTAGAAGTGGTGGCGGCCTGGCCGGCGGCAATGCGCTCCAGCGTGAGCGGCAGGCCGGCGGCCCGATAGGCGAGCGTCCCGTCGTGGATGTTGCCGCAGGTGGTGAAGTATCCGGGAATCGGCGTCGGATGCTCCCACATCTCCCGACCGCAGCGCGCGAACTGATAATCAGTCTCGGAGAGAGGACGCCGCGCGCTGACCCAGAGGCACTCTCCCAAAAGCAGCAGCAGCAGCGCCGCGGCGATCTGCTGGGGACGTTCGAAGCGGAATTTGCGCAGCCGATGCTGCCCGTGGGTTGAGGACATCCGGAACGTTCAGTGTATCGGACCGAAACGCCTGTCGCGGAGCTTGCGAGCATGAGCGCCGGGGCGTGCGATGCGCGCCTTCTCTATAATCGGCAATCATGACGAGCCTGGGGACGGCGAAGCGCTTCGTTTTTCCGCTGCTCGGGCTGTGGGTGTTGCTGTACGCCTCGTTTTCGATGGTGCGGCCTCCGCTGCTGGACGGAGACGATGCGCTCAATGCGGAGATCGCCCGCGAGATGGTGGCGACGGGCCACTGGATCACCCCCTACGCCAACGGTATCCGCTATGCGCAGCATCCGCCGCTGCTCTACTGGACGGTTGCCACCAGCTTCCGCATCTTCGGCGTGAGCGACTGGACGGCGCGGCTGCCGGTCACGCTGGCAACGCTGTTCATCTTCGTAGGGACATTTTCTCTGGGACGAAGGCTCTTCTGTTCGAGGCAGGCCGCGTTCTATTCGACATTGGCGCTGATCACGTCGTACGGCGTGTTCCTCTTCGGTCATTTGCTGCTGCGCGACGTCTTCCTTTGCCTGTGGACCACGCTGGCCGTGAACTTCTTCTGGCGTTCGCTGACCCAGGAGCGGCACAGGCTCTCGGCGGCTCTGGCGTTCGGCGCGTGCTGCGCGCTGGGCGTGCTGACGGAGGGCATCGCAGGCGTGGTGTTTCCGGCAGCGACGGCGCTCATCTATCTGGCCATCACCCGCAATCTGCGGCACGTCGTGCGGTGGAATGTGATTCCGGCGGTGGTGCTGTTCTTTGCCATCATCCTGCCGTGGCACATCGCTTCGCGCGTCACGGCCGGAAATGCGCGGCTCGAAACGCTGATGCCGGCGATCTCCGGCGGCCGCGTTCCCCTGATTGTCTTTTGGCCGCTGCTGCTGCTGTGGATCGTGCCGTGGTGCGCCTTCTCAATCCGCGCGCTGAAGCTGGGCGATTCGCCCGATTGCCTGAAGGGGCAGGCGCGCACACTGTGCGTCACGTGGATTCTGGTGGTGCTGGTCTACTTCAGCTTTGCGGCACGGCTGGAGTTCAATCTCATCACCGCATTGCCGCCCATGGCGCTGCTCGCGGGCGGGTGGCTCGCGCAGGACGAGGCCCGGAAGGAACATCAGGGGCGCGTCCTTGAGTGGATCGTCTTCGTTGTCGGCCTGGCGGCAGCAGCCTTCATTGCCTACTCTCTCTGGAAGGCGCCGATCCCCGCGCCCGGCGTCGATATCGCGACGCTGCTGCATCCCCATGCAGGCCACCGGGCCGTGTTCTTCGCGTATCTGGTGGACCTGACGCGTCGCGCCATGGGCCTGTTCAAGGTGCCGCTGGCCATCATGCTGGCGGCGCTGCTGGTGGGCGTGAGCGGCGGGCTGTGGTTCCGGCTGCGCAACAACGCGCGCA
>DATGJK010000171.1:0-3429 GCA_035295245.1 Acidobacteriaceae bacterium | reverse complement strand
ATACAGCGTCGAGCGCAGCACTTTGTTGGCGAAGTTCAGGTGCGCCTGCTCCTGGTAGGTGTTCTTCCCAAACTGATCGTCGAGGTGCACGTGGTCGTCGATCAATCCCGGCAGGCAGGTCGCATCGCTGCCTAGCTCGATCACGGTCGCGCCCTCCGCACTCAGCGCCCCCGATTCGACCTTATCGAACTTATCGCCGCTGATCACCACGGTCGTCGGCCCCAGCATCTTGCCGCTGGTGCTGTCGAAGAGCCGCGGGCAGTGGACTACCGTAACCGGCGGCGCATTGGGAACAGCCTCGATCGTACTGATCGCGTCGATCTTCACAAACGGCTGCAGGTCTTTCGAGACCTGGCGACTGTTCTGCGCGAAACCTGCTCCGCCGCACACTGCACTCAGGATGGCTATTGCAGCCCAGCGTTGCATTCGTTATCGCCTCCATGAATCTCGAAAGTCGAGAATCCACTATCGGGGGCGGGTGCGGCGCGCGTCAAGGTCAGGGCTGGTGCGGGGGCGCTGTTGGGTCCTCGGGAGCACCGACGTTCGCTGCCCACTCCGGTGTCAGGGCAGCGAAGATCTGCTTTGCTGCCGTGTACTCGCGCAACGCGTTCTCTCGCTGGCGATCCGCTGCATAGGCGCCCGCCAGAATCTCGTGCGCATAGAGCGATCCCGGTTCGAGGGCCACGGCCTGCTCCCCCGCCTGGACGGCATCGTGGGTCTTGCCCTGGCGCAGGAGCGCCACAGAGAGAATCATGGCGCGGGTCGCTACAAGCGGCTTCACGGCGAAATTGCCGTCGTATTCGAGGATTTCGCCGGCGATGACGCGCGAAGGCTGCGTTTCCATGAACTGCCGATAGGGACTCATCCATTTCGGTCCCCAGAAGCCGCCGGCGATCTCCTCGGAGCTGATGAAGACGGGGCCCTGAATCTGCTCCGGCAAGGGACTCGCCGGATTTCCGGCGATGAAATTAAAAGTCGTCGTCAGCGTCTTGCAGGGAATCCCAAAATGCGCGGGATCGGGCGGCGCAAAGTATCCCAGCCAGCAGTCGGTGATACCGCGCTCCGCGATATTCCTGTGCAGCGCCTTGAGCCCGCCGCCCCAGCCCACGTTGGAGTCGGAGAGCACGCGCCAAGTGTTGTTCACTCCGCCAAATGCCTCGTTCGAGTAGGGAAGGTAGTTGGGGAAGGCGTGCAGCGAGGACGCGGCATGCAGCACAAGCAGAGCCGTAACGACTCCCGCCCATGCGCGTGACCGGCGGAGCAGCATGGCGGCGCCTGCCGCGGCCACCAGGATGAGGAATGGCAGCGAAGGCATAACGTGGCGCAGTCCGATGTTGAGCTTCGAGGTCATGGCTCCGCCGAAGTACGCAACGGCAGGAACAAAGAGAAACAGCAGTTCGCGGCGATGCTCGGATTTCCAGAAGGCGGGCGCGAACGGCGCGAGCAAAAGCATCAGCAGGAATCCGACGGTGGATTTGATAAGAAACGCGGAGGGGAAATAGAACAAGCGGCCCTTCGGATATTCGCTGCCGAAGAGATACATGACGCGTCCATCGCGGCTCAGGATGGCAATGTCGGTGAATCCGAAGAGATAGGCTTCGGGCAGCAGATGATGCCGCTCAGCGAAGCCGATAACATGCGCCTCGACGGGATAATGCAGTTCGTGAAGGTAAGCCTCGGTCGGCGGCGTGATCTGCGCACCACCGGGGCGGGCGGCGTAGCGGAATCCGTAGGAGGCCCAGAGGATGGTGATGGAGACAACCGCGATCGCCAGCAGCGCTCCAGCCAGGCGGAGCGCCCGCCGCAGGCGCGCTTCGGCGCCAGGCAGCACAACTTCGGCGGCGCACAACAGCGCCAGCATGGGAAAGATCAGGATCGCCGAATGCTTGCTGGCCAGCGCCAGCCCCGCAGCCACTCCACACAAGCCAAGCCGCAGCCACGAGGGGCGGCGCAGGTAGCGGTAAAACGCATAGACGGTCGCGAAGATGAAGCAGGTCGCTCCCACGTCCGTGCCCAACAGCGGTGAGTGCCCGAGCATCAGCGGATCGAAGACGAACAGGAACAGGGCGATCAGCGCGGTGAGTTCCCCAAACATTTCGCGCCCGGCGAGCAGGAGCAGAATCCCCAGCAGAAGCCCGAGCCCGGCCGCAACCGTGCGCGCATGGGCGAGCAGAGCATCGCCGCGGGGGCCGGCCATCAGGTGCATGCCTCCGAGCACCGAATCAGCGCGGAAGTGAAAATTCGTGGGGGGTGGATAGGCGGGCTTATCGACCAGCAGCGGCAAGGAGAAGAGCAGCTTGATTAGCGGAGGGTGTTCGGGGTTCACTCCGAAGTCGCGATGCAGCCAATAACTGTATCCGGCATAGAGGTGAGCCGGCTCGTCAAAGGTCTGTGACTCGGTGCGGGCGGAGAGAAATGTCTCCAGCCCGAAGATCAGGAAAAGTACGAGCGCCACAGGGATGAAGATCCTGTGCGTTAAAGAAACGGGACGTGCGGTTTCAGCAGGAACAGTTACGGAAGCCACGAGTCACCTCGCTGGTAGCGGGTGTTGTCCTGAACAGCGGGTGAGCGGAGCCTGAGAGGATGGAACTCCCGCCGCGATAAAGAAGGGGTTGGGAAGCCACTTTACGCGGAGATATTTCGTGGTGCAACGATTTTCCTGCGGCGTTTCGGGGAGACGGAGACTCTCTTACACTCGGAGTACGTGAATGCCTGAGCTGCCTGAAGTCGAGACCATCGCCAACGGGGTGGACCGCCGTGTGCGCGGGGAGACGATCGTCTCTGCCTGGTTCTCCTCACACAAGGAGCCATTCAGGACGCCGCCCGATGAGATGGCGGCAGCGCTGCGCGGACTGAAGATTGCGGGCGTGCGGCGCGTCGGGAAGCACATCGTGATGGATCTCGAGGGCAGGGGCGGGGCGGCCCGGCAGTGGCTCGTACACCTCGGGATGACGGGGAAGCTGCTGGTGACGTCGGCCGATGCGCCGACGGAACGGCACACCCACGCGGTGCTGGGTCTGGCTTCCGGGCGGGAGCTGCGCTTCGTGGATCCGAGGCGGTTTGGGCGGCTGGCGCTGCTGCAGATTCCGTTTACCGGACCGGGGCGAGAGCCTCTGACCATTTCGAAGGCTGATTTTGCAGCGCTCTTTCGCGGGCGGAAGCTGTCGATCAAGGCGGCGCTGCTGAATCAGCGGCTGCTGCATGGAGTGGGCAATATCTATGCCGACGAGAGCCTTTTCCGAGCGGGGATCCGGCCGACGCGCGTGGCGGGACGGCTGAGCCGGGAGAGGCTGGACCGGCTGCATAGCGCATTGAAGATGGTGCTGAGAGCGGCGATCCGTGCGGGCGGGTCGTCGGTGTCGGATTATGTGGATGCGGACGGCGTGGCCGGCACGTTTCAGGTCCGGCACCGGGTGTACATGCGCACCG